>NZ_JBEYUS010000044.1:0-53233 GCF_040643635.1 Saccharopolyspora sp. NPDC047091 | reverse complement strand
GGGCACCTGGCTGCGCGAACGCCGCTCGGCTCTGCAGCCGCAGGACCACCCGGCCGCCGAGCGGATCAGCGAGCCCGCGGCGGCCGTTCCCGAGCGGTGAAGATGAACCGGTCGATGATCAGAGCGGGGGAGGCGCGGGTGTGACACCGGACGTGGCCATGACCTGTCCACGACGCCTCCCTCCGTTGGGACGGACTCGTCCGGGCGGTGCCGGACGGTCGGGTGGGGCGCACTGCCGCTGCGATCAGGCCCGGAGCGGTGATGGGCGCCACTGGTCCGAGAATGTAATCTGTGATCACAAATCAAATCAACCCTTTCGGGGGGTATGAACTTGACTGGGCGCGGCGGGGAGGCCCTGCACCGCCGCGGCGGGGAGGCCCTGCGGCCGCGCGGCGGGGGCCTGCACCCGCGCGGCGGCTCGGCTCGCACCCCGGTCCGCGGCGAGGCCGCTGAGCCGACGACCGCGCGCGCAGCCCGACCACCCGGCCACGCTTCTCCGCGGTTCCCCGCAGGGCGGCATCGTCGCCGGCGCCGCCGGTGCGGACTATCCCGCGGCGAAGGTCCACCGGAGTTCCGCCACCCGGCCACGACGCGCCAGAAGTCGGTGCACGCTTCGGCGATCGGCGCCACTAACCTGGGCTCCGTGGCCACCTCCCGACGCATCGAGCCGACCCTGCTGACCGACCAGGTCTACGACTTCCTGCACGACGGGATCTTGAACGGTGAGTTCGCCGCCGGCGCGCGGCTGCGCATCCGGGACGTCGCCGCGGAGGTCGGCACCAGCGTGATGCCCGTGCGGGAGGCCATCCGGCGGCTGGAGGAGGCCGGGCTCGTCGAGCGCGAACCGCACAAGGGCGCCGTCGTCCGCGGGCTGTCCTTGGAGGAGCTCATCCACGTGTACGAGACGCGCCGGGTGCTGGAGGTGGCCGCGGCGCGCGCCGGTGCCGAGCGCATCGACGCGGCCGGGCTGGCTACCATGCGCGCCGAGTACGAGCGGATGCTCGTCAGCCTCCGCGAGCGGCGCGTCGTGGAGAGCCTCGATCACGACGAGGCCGTGCTGGAGACGTTGTACGTGGCGTCCGGCAACCCGGTGCTGGTGCAGCTGATCCGCAACCTGTGGCGGCAGTGCCGCCCCTACAAGATCGTCGGCGCGCAGGGCACGGTCGAGACCGCGGCCGACGATTCCCTGTGGCTGTACCAGGAACGGCTCATCGCCGCTGCCGAGTCGCAGGACGCCGAGGCCGCCGCCACGGCCTCGGACGAGTCGCTGCGGGACGCGACCGGTCGGATCGAGGCGTTGCTGGCCGCGCAGCGCTCCGGCTGACGGCCACGGTGTCCCGCGGGAGGCCGGTGCGGTTCGGCCGCCTGCGGCGGAAGCCGTCGGCGGCGAGCAGTGCGAGCGCCACGGCCAGCAGCCCGTAGACGCCGATCGACGCCGGGTCCAGCCGTTCGCCGAGCAGGAGCGCGGCGGCGAACAGCAGCACCGGTTCCACGTAGCTCAGCAGTCCGAACAGCGGCATCGGCAGCAGTCCGGACGCGGCCAGGTAGGCGCTCATCGCGATCGCCCCGGCCAGTCCGGCCGCGAGCACTACCGCCTGCCCGCACGGGGTGCTCGCCCCGGGGGCGACGAGGACGAGGGTGATCGCGAGCGGCGTGCCGAGCAGCACCTCGCCGCCGAACGCGGCGGGCCCGTCGAGCCCGGCGCGCTTGCGGGAGGTGAAGTACACCGCGTACCCGACCGCGACCGCGAACGTCACCCAGGACAGCGCCATCGTGGTGCCGATCCGGATCGCGACCGCGGCCGCGGCGATCCCGACCGCGATCCACTGCGCCCGGCTGACCGCCGCCGCGAAGACGAGCCTGCCGACGATGACGAGCACGATCGGCAGCAGCAGGAACCCGAGCGAGGCGTCCAGCGCGTGCTCGTGCACCGGCGCCCACGCGAACAGCCACAGCTGCATCGCGATGAGTGCGGCGAGCCCGGCGAACGCGAGCGGCCGCCACCACCGCGCGCGGAGGACGTCGAGGAACGCCGCCGCGTGCGCCCGGCCGCGTCGCGTCGCGAGCAGGCCGAGGTAGAACGCCGCGGTCAGGATGACGCGCCAGCCGAACACCGCCTCCGCCGAGGCGTCGACGAGCCCGGAGGCGAGGAAGATCCCGCCGAAGAGCACCGATGCGCCGAGCGACGCGGCGGTCCCCCGGACGCGTTCGGCGGATCCGTTGCGTTCCACGCTGCCTCCTTGCGCGAAGCCGACCCTGGAAGAGAGTATGTGATCTGTGATCACATCTTAGGTTAGCGACGGATCACGCCGAGACGAAAGGACTTCCCATGTCCCGGACCAGCACCCACGACAACGACGCCGCGGTGGTGCGCCGCGCGGGCGACGGCCTCCCCGCCCGCGATTCCCTCCCGCCGCTCGGGCACTTCATCGACGGCGCCTTCGAGACCACCGCGGCGGAGACGATCGCCCTGATCGACCCGTCCACCGGCGAGACCGTCGCCGACGTGCCCAGCGGCACCCGCGCCGACGTGGACCGGGCGGCCGCCGCCGCGCGCGCCGCGTTCGCCGAATGGGGGCGGACCACCCCGCGCGAGCGCGCCGACCTCCTGCTGGAGATCGCGAACCGCATCGAGCAGCGCGCCGACGACTTCGCCCGGCTGGAATCCCTCGACACCGGCAAGCCCGGCGCCGTCGCCGCCGATGACGTGCAGGGCGCCGTCGACGTCTTCCGCTTCGCCGCGGGCGCCGCACGTGCCTTCACCGAGGCCGGGGCCGCCGAGTACGTGCGCGACCACACCTCGATCCTGCTGCGCGAACCGGTCGGCGTGGTCGGCGCGATCGTGCCGTGGAACTACCCGCTGCTGATGGCCGCCTGGAAGATCGCGCCGATCCTCGGCGTCGGCGACACCGTGATCATCAAGCCCGCCGAGCAGACGCCGCTGACCCTGCTGCTGCTCGCCGACGTCGTGCGCGACCTGCTGCCCGCCGGAGCGTTCAACGTCGTGCTGGGTCTGGGTTCCGTCGTCGGCGCCGCGCTGGCCGAGCACCCGCAGGTCGACCTCGTCGCCGTCACCGGCAGCGTCGGCAGCGGCCGGGCCGTCGCGACGGCCGCGGCGGACTCGGTCAAGCGGGTGCACCTGGAGCTCGGCGGCAAGGCGCCCGTGGTGATCTTCGAGGACGCCGACCTCGAGGCCGCCGCCGAAGCGCTGCGCACCGCCGGGTATTGGAACTCCGGGCAGGAGTGCGGCGCGGGCACCCGGGTGCTCGTGCACCGGAGCGTCGCCGACCGGTTCGTCGAGCTGCTCGCCGCCCAGGTCCGGGACATCCCCGTCGGCGAACCCGGCGCCGGGGACGACATCGAGGTCGGGCCGCTGATCTCGCAGGCCCAGCTGGATCGCGTGCAGGGCTTCGTCGAACGCGCCGAGGCCGAGGGCGCCCACGCCGTCGTGGGCGGCCGCGCGCTGGACGGGCCCGGTTTCTTCCTGGCTCCCACCGTCCTCGTCGACGTCGCGCCGGGGACCGAGGCCGCCCGCGAGGAGATCTTCGGCCCGGTCATCACGGTCGAGACCTTCGAGGACGAGGAGGAGGCCGTGTCCAGGGCGAACGACGTCGTGTACGGGCTGGCCGCCTCGGTGTGGACGACGAACGCCGCGCGGTCCCTCGACGTCCCGCGCCGCCTGGACTTCGGCACGGTGTGGGTGAACAGCCACCTCGTGCTCGCCAGCGAGGTGCCGTGGGGCGGGTTCAAGGGTTCCGGCTACGGGCGCGACCTGTCGATCTACGCGCTCCAGGACTTCTCCCGGACCAAGCACATCCAGCTCAACCACGCGCGATGAGCGAGCGACCGGGGGAGCGGTCTCGCGGCGGCTCGGTGTTCCCGCCGACCGCGACCACCGCGGAGCCGGGTGGTGCGGAGCGCGCGCGGTGGTGCGTGCCGCCGCGCCTGCCCGCCCCGCGCCGCCCCGCGGCCGATCGGCGGCGGCCCGGACGCGGCCGCACCTGATCGACGCGGCCCGGTGCCGGTTCCCGCGGGGGACGCTCGCGCGGGAACCGGCCGGGGCCGGGACGACCGACCGGGAGGACGTCGAGGTGCGGCGGACACCCCGGCCTGCTGCGGCGGCCGTCCGGGGGCGCGGGCTGCGCGATCCGGCGCCCGGGCGCACCTGGTACCTGCTGGGGGAGGAACCCCCGCCGGCCGGGCGGGAGAGCCGGTGGGTGCGCCGACGCGACTTCCGCACCCGCCGGACCCGGCGCACTTCGGCCGGGCGCTGCGCGAAGCCACGAACGCGCCGGGCCGGAGCGGGTCGGGTGCCCCTGCCGCGGTGGTGCGGGCCGAACAGGGACTGCCCTGGCCTGCCGCGCCGTGCCGGACGGGGTGCCCGCGCGCGAGGCGGTCGGGCACGCGCGCGCACCGATCACGTCGATCCGCCGAAACCACTTGGGAGAGCATGATTCGCGGCCCGCTTCGGATGGTCCACTGAGGACCGGACGCGGATCCGGCAGGTTCCCGGCGCCGAGCGGCACGGGACGGGCGACGTCCTCGTCTACCACGGGGTGAGCGAGATCGGCGGCATCCTGCTCTGGCTGCTCCGCACCGGCACCGGGTTGCACCTGGACGTGCTCCACAGCGACACCGGCCAGGCGCATCGAGCCCGGGCCGAGCTCACCGGCGCGGTGCGCGCGGCGCTGCGGGGTTTCCGGGACGCCTAACCGGGACCGCCCGCGATGACGGCGAGGAGTTCGGCCGGTTCGTCGTCGACCGCGCGGAAGTAGTGCGGCTGGCCGCCGCGGAAGTACGCCGAGTCGCCGGTGCCGAGCACCTCGGTCCGGTCCGGGAAGCGGAGTTCGACGCGTCCGCGCAGCACCAGCACGAACTCGTCGCCGTCGTGCTCGCGGAAGGTGCACTGCGCCGAGGTCGTCGTCGGGTGCAGCACGAACGGCATCATCTGCTTGCCCGCCATCCGCGTCGCCAGCCCGGCGTAGGGCGAGCTGTCCGGCGGGGTGTGCCGCGCGGCGCCGCCGCGCGCCTCGGCGCGGCTGATCTCCAGCACGGCCTGGTCGTCGGGGGAACCGAACAACGCGGCCACGTCGACGTCGAGCGCCGCGGCGAGCTGCATCGCCACCGCGATTGAGGGCGTGCTGTGCCCGCGTTCGACCTTCGAGAGGTACGACTTCGTCATCCCGGCCTGTTCGGCCAGGGCTTCGAGCGTCCAGCCGCGCTCGCGCCGCAGCATGCGGACCACTGCCACTCCCACCGGGACCTCCTTCGCGTGCCACCAGTTTCGCACAAGACACAAGTTGCCTGTAGGAAACTTCGTGTCATATGGTGTCGGCGAGCTCAGGAGAGGAGCCCGCGATGCTCGACAGCACCGACCCGTCCGCTTCGGCGGACAAGCAGACCCACATGCGCAACTCGCTGCGCGACATGCAGCGCCACATCAGCACCTCGACGCTCAGCCTCAAGGAGAAGGTCGCGGTCACCTGCCGCGTGCTCTACGACGCCGGGCACGACTCCGGCCTCGCGGGGCAGATCACCGCCCGCGAGGACGACGGCACCTTCTGGACCCAGCGCCTCGGACTCGGCTTCGACGAGGTCACCGCCGACAACCTGGTGCACGTCGACGAGCAGCTCACCGTCCTCGACGGCGAAGGCATGCCGAACCCGGCGAACCGCTTCCACGCCTGGATCTACCGGGCCCGCCCCGACGTGCGCTGCATCGTGCACACCCACCCGCTGCACATCGCCGCGCTGTCCATGCTCGAAGTGCCGTTGCAGGTGTCCCAGATGGACCTCGCTCCGCTGTACGACGACTGCGCGTTCCTCGGCGACTGGCCGGGAGTCCCGGTCGGCGACGAAGAGGGCGAGATCATCTCCGGCGCGCTGGGGGACAAGCGGGCGATCCTGCTCGCGCACCACGGGCAGGTCGTCGCCGCCTCCAGCGTCGAAGAAGCCTGCTCGCTGGCCGTGCTCATCGAGCGCGCCGCCCGGCTGCAGCTGCTGGCGATGGCCGCGGGCGAGATCCGCGAACTGCCCGAATCGCTGGCCCGCGAGGCCCACGACTGGACCCTCACCCCGAAGCGCAGCCAGGCCAACTTCGCCTACTACGCGCGCCGCGCGCTGCGGAACCACCCCGACGCCATCGACTCGAAGGAGACCTCCGCGTGAGCAGCACCGTGCACGGCATCGTCGCCTACCCGGTCACCCCGTTCCGGCCCGCGACCTACGAGGTCGACCACCAGCAGCTGGCCGTCCTCGTCGACCGGCTCGTCCGCGACGGGGCGCACGCCATCGCACCGCTGGGCAGCACCGGGGAGAGCGCCTACCTCAGCGACTCCGAATGGGCCGACGTGGCCGCCACCAGCATCGACGCCACCGCCGGGCGGGTGCCGACCGTCGTGGGCGTCTCCGCGCTCACCACGGCCGCCACCACCGAGCGGGCCCGCATCGCGGCGCGGCTCGGCGCCGACATGGTGATGGTGCTGCCGATGTCCTACTGGAAGCTCGCGCCCGAGGAGGTCCGCGCCCACATCGCCGCGGTCGGCGCGAGCACCGACCTGCCGATCATGGTCTACAACAACCCGGCGACCAGCGGGATCGACCTGTCCCCGGAATTCCTCGTCGACCTGGTCGAGACGATCCCGAACGTCGTGGCCATCAAGGAGTCCAGCGGCGACATCACCCGCATGCAGCGCATCGCCCGGCTCGGCGGCGGCGAGGTCCCGTTCTTCAACGGGTCCAACCCGCTCGCGTTCCTCGCGCTGGCCGCCGGGGCGACCGGCTGGTGCACGGCGGCGCCCGCGCTGTGCCCGCGGCACGTCCTGGACCTGCACGACGCGGTCGCCGACGGGGACCTCGGGCGGGCGCGGGCGCTTTCCGGGACGTTGTTGCCGCTGCTGGAGTTCATCCTCGCCCGCGGGCTGCCCACCGCGGTCAAGGCCGGGCTCGCCGAGCTCGGCGTGGACGCCGGGGTGCCGCGGCTACCGCTGCAACCGCTCGACGCGGCGGGCACCGAACAGCTCCGCACCCTGCTGTCCGACCTGGACATCACCGCGGCCGACGTCCCCGCCGCGAGCTGAGCACCGGGGCGGGGTGCGGCCCCCGCGCACCCCGGCCCGGTACCGGTGCTCGGCGGTGTACCTCGTGGCCCCTGCGGTGCGAGTCGGCCGAGCGCATGAAGTCCTCATAGGACGGTTCCGTCGCACCGCGTCCCGTCAAAGCTCGGCCTGCTCGGCCTGCTCGGCCTGCTCGGCGGGGTCGCGGAGGAACGCGGTCAACGCGGTCGCGAGGGCGGGCAGCGGCAGCAGCACGGCCAGCGCCGCGGTGGTGCCGTGGACGTTGGCGAACGCGCCCAGAGCGGGCACCGCCGCCCCGCCGCTGCTGACCGAGATGCCGAGGGTGACGGCCCCGGCGATCCCGAGGTTCCGCGGCAGGTAGTGCTGCCCGAGGGTGGTGTGCACCGGCAGCGGCAGGTTCACCGCCGCCCCGAGCGCGGCCGCGGCCACCAGCGCGATCGGCACCGCGGGCGCGGTGATCAGGCAGCCGAGCAGCAGCAGACCGGTCAGGTGGCTCACCCGCAGCACGGTGAGCCGCCCGAACCGCTCGACCAGTCCGCCGCCGGCCAAGGTGGACACCGCCCCGGCGGCGGAGAACAAGACCAGGGCCAGCGAGGCGGTGCTCGGCGGCGCACCGAGGCGTTCGGCCAGGGACAGCACCAGGAACGTGCTCACCCCGTAGAACAGCACCGACCGCAGCACGATGATCACCGTCAGCCAGCCGAACTCCCGCCACCGGTTGGTCCCCGCCACCGGCGCGTCCGAGTGGTCGTCGCCCGGTTCGGGGGAACGGCCGCGGAACCGGCCGGCGAGGAGCGCGATGACCGCGGGCACCGCCAGCAGCGGCGTGGCCACCAGCCCGAACGGCAGCAGCACCGCACCGGCCGCGACCGGGCCCGCGGCGTAGCCCGCGAGACCACCGAAGGTGAACCACCCCATGCCCCGATCACCGGTTCCGGTGCGGTGCGCGGCCTTCGCCGCCTCCGGGTGGTAGGCGGCGACGCCGATCCCGGAGAGCACCAGCGCGGCGCAGGTCGCCGCGTACGAGGTGGTCGAACCGACCGCGCCGATCCCGGCTGCGGCGAGCAGCAACCCCACCGCCCGGACCCGGCCCGGCGCCGGTCCGCGATCCGCCAGGACCCCGAACAGCGGCTGCGTCAACGAGGACACCAGCGTCGCGGCGAGCACGACACCACCGGCGTGGGCGTAGTCGTAGCCGCGCTCCGCGACCAGCAGCGGCACCAGCGCCGGCACCACGCCCTGGTAGAAGTCGGTGACCCCGTGCTCCGCGGACAGGGCGAGCGCGCCGCGGTGCCGCGCGATCGTGTCGGGCAGGACGGGTTTTCGGCGCAGTGGCACGCGAATTCGCTCCCGTTCGGGCGGCACGCCGCTTCGGGACGCGCCGCATCGGCGGAGCGGGGTGCGCTCCGCGGGTTGGTGTGTCAGGGGCGGGTAGGGCCGGGCTCCGGCCGCCGATCAGGCCCGGTCGCCCGGTGGTGCCCCGGTGATGGCCTGCGAGATCCGGTCGGCCGCGCCGCGCACCAGCCGTCCGGCGCGGTCGAGGTTCCGGGCGAGGCGGAAGGTAGGCGCGGACACGTTCACCGCGGCGATGATCCGCCCGCGGAAGTCGCGCACCGGGGCGGCTGCCGCGACGAGGCCCTCCTCGAACTCGTCGCGGGAGACCGCGTAGCCGCGCTCGCGCGCCTCGCGCAGCCGGGCGATGGCTTCGGTGACGTCGCGCGGCGCCCGCGGCCCGTCCGCGCCGAAGGCGACGTCGGCGAACGCGGCCTCCAGCTCGTCGTCCCGGTGGTCCAGCAGCAGCGCCCGGCCGGTGGCGGTGCAGTGCAGCGAACTGCGCTGCCCGACCCAATCGGTGGTCTGCACGGTCCGGGCCGGTGTCTCGGACAGCACGGTGAGCGCGGCATCGCCGGACAGCACCGTCAGGTAGACGCGTTCGTTCGTGGTGGTCCGGAGCCGTCGCAGCACCGGCGGCGCTTCGGCGAGCAGCCGCTGGTGCCCGGCCTGGTCGGCCATCGTGAACACCCGCCACCCGAGCCGATAGCCGAGCGTCTCCGGGTCGCGGTCGACCATCCCCGTCTCTTCGAGCGCGCGCAGCGCCCGGGACACCTGGGACTTCTCCTTGCCGACGCGGCGGGCGATCTCGACAACGCCGAGCCCGCCCGCCTCGTCTGCCGCCGGTTCGCCCAGCGCCTGCAGGATCGCCACCGCCCGGTGCACCGCCGACGCGTTCTCACCGCTCATGCCCCCGATCCTCACCATCCGGAGCGATCGAAGCAACCTGCGTTGCTTCAGGAGCAACGACCGGTCCGCCGCGCGCCGGGAGCACGCGCGGCGGACCGGAGCGCGGTCGGCTCAGCCGACGCTGAGGAACTGGGTCTCCTGGAAGGCCCGGATGCCCTCCTGCGCGCCCTCGCGGCCGAGGCCGCTCTGCTTCATCCCGCCGAACGGCGTCGACGGGTCCGAGACGACGCCGCGGTTGACCCCGACCATGCCGCACTGCAAGCGGCGGCCGATCTCCAGCGCCCGCGCGGTGTTCCCGGCGTAGACGTAGCCGGCGAGCCCGTACTCGGTCGCGTTCGCCACCGCCACCAGCTCGTCGTCGTCGGACCAGGTCCGGATCGGCGCGACCGGACCGAAGATCTCCTCGTGCAGCACGGCGGCGTCGTCCGGCACCCCCGCCAGCACCACCGGTGCGGAGAACGAACCGGTGTCCGGCACGGCGACCGGCTCGCGCACGACCCGCGCCCCGCGCTCCACCGCGTCGGCGACGAGCCCGGCGACGCGGCGCACCGCGCGGTCGTCGATCAGCGGGCCGATGTCGGTGCCCGGCTCGGCGGCCGGGCCGACCCGCAGCCGCGCGACGGCCGCGGCGAAGGCCTCGGCGAACTCGTCGGCGACGTCCTCGTGCACCAGGAACCGGTTGGCGGCCGTGCACGCCTGGCCCGCGTTGCGCAGCTTCGCGATCAGCGCGCCCTCCACCGCGGCGTCGACGTCGGCGTCCGCGCACACCACGAACGGGGCGTTGCCGCCCAGCTCCATCGAGCTGTTCACCACGCGCCCGGCGGCGAGGCCCAGCAGATGCCGCCCCACCCCGGTCGAACCGGTGAAGGACAGCTTGCGGACCGCGTCGTGCGCCAGCAGCACCCGGGTGGTGGCGTCGGCCCGGGTGCTCGTCAGCACCGTCAGCACGTCCTTCGGGGCGCCCGCCTCGACCAGCAGGTCGCGGATCGCCAGCGCGGTCAGCGGGGTCTCCGCGGCGGGCTTGAGCACCGCGGTGCAGCCCGCCGCCAGTGCGGGAGCCACCTTGCGGGTGACCATGGCCGCCGGGAAGTTCCACGGCGTGATCAGCAGCGCGACGCCGACGGGCTGCGCGGTGACGACCGTGGTGGACCGGCCGTCCGGGGAGGTCTCGAAGCGGCCTTCGGGACGGACGGCCTCCTCGGCGAACCACCGGAAGAACTCCGCCGCGTAGGACACCTCCGCGCGGGCGTCCGCGGCGGCCTTGCCCGACTCGCGGCTGATCAGCTCGGCGAGCTCGTCGGTGCGGGCGATCATCAGCTCGCGGGTCTTCGCGAGCACCTCGGAACGCCGTCGCGGCGGTGTCGCCGACCAGGCGGGCAGCGCCCCGGCGGCGGTGTCCGCGGCGGCCGCGGCGTGCGACTCGTCCGCGTCGGGCACCCGGGCGATCTCCACCCCGGTCGCCGGGTCGTGCACCGCGAACTCGTCCGCGGTCGCGGCGGGCTCGCCGCCGATGAGCATCGGGGACGGCTGGAAGAGGGGCATGCGGAACTCCTCGGGGAGAAGGGGTGGGGGATCAGGCCTGCGCGAGGGCGTCGGCGAGGACGTCCAACCCGTCGTGCAGCAGCTCGTCCGGGATGGTCAGCGGCGGCAGCAGCCGGATCACGTTGCCGAACGAACCGCAGGTCAGCACGAGCACGCCTGCGCGGTGGCAGTGGTCGGCGACGGCCTTCGCCAGCGCCGCGTCCGGTTCGGTGCCGCCCGGGCGCACGAACTCGACGGCGACCATCGCGCCGCGGCCGCGGACGTCCCCGACGCGCGGGTCGGCGGCGGCGAGCGCGCGCAACCGCTCGGTCGCCTGCTCGCCGATCGCGGCGGCCCGGGCCATGAGCCCGTCCTCGCGGATCGTCTCCAGCGCGGCCAGGGCGGCGGCGCAGGCCACCGGGTTGCCGCCGTAGGTGCCGCCGAGCCCGCCCGCGGGCACCGCGTCCATCAGCTCCGCCCGGCCGGTGACCGCGGCGATCGGCAGCCCGCCGCCGAGGCCCTTCGCGGTGGTGATCAGGTCCGGCACGACGTCCTCGTGGTCGGTGGCGAACCAGGAACCGGTCCGCGCGACCCCGGTCTGCACCTCGTCGGCGACGAACACGATCCCGTTCGCGCGGCACCAGCGGGCCAGCTCGGCCAGGAAACCGGGTGCGGGCACGATGAACCCGCCCTCGCCCTGGATCGGCTCGATCACCAGCGCCGCGAGCCGCTCGGCCCCCGCGGTGCGCTCCAGGTAGTCGGTGGTGCGCTTCGCGGCGTCGGGCCCGGACAGCTCGGCCTCGTCCCGGAACGGGTACGAGGTGGGGGCGCGGTGCACGTCGGCCGCGAACGGGCCGAAGCCGTCCTTGTACGGCTTGTTCTTCGCGGTCAGCGCCATCGTCAGGTTGGTGCGCCCGTGGTAGGCGTGGTCCACGACCGCGATCCCGGTGCGGCCGGTGGCGCAGCGGGCGATCTTCACCGCGTTCTCGACGGCCTCGGAACCGGTGTTGAACAGCGCGGTGCGCTTCTCGTGGTCGCCCGGGGTGATCGCGGCGAGTTCCTCGGCCAGCCGCACGTAGCTCTCGTACGGGGTGATCATCGCGCAGGTGTGGGTGAACCGGGCCAGCTGGTCCGACGCGGCCGCGACCACCTTCGGCGCCGAGTTGCCGACGGTGGTGACCGCGATGCCGGAACCCAGGTCGACGAACGAGTTGCCGTCCACGTCGACCAGCACGCCGCCACCCGCCGCTGCCGCGTACACCGGCAGCGTCGACGCGACCCCGGCGGAGACGACGGCGCTGCGGCGCGCGGCGAGCTCGCGGGACAGCGGGCCGGGGACCTCGGTGCGGAGCTCGCGCCGCTGGGGGAGGCCGGGACCGCCGATCAGCTCGGGGGACGGGGCGGATGCGGTCATGCGAGGCTCCTTCGCGGCGGAGGGGACGGGACCTCTCCGACGCTAGGCCGGACGGCGCGCCCTGTTGAGTGTGCAGAGCCGACATCCAGGTGCCTGCGGGTGTGCAACACTGCCACCGTGCTGAGCCTGGACGACGTGGTCGCGATCCCGGAGCTGGCGCTGCGCGTGATCGTCGAACCGGCCACCGCGCGCCCGCTCCGGTGGGTGACGACCAGCGAGCTCGCCGACCCGGACCGGTACCTGGAGGGCGGCGAGCTGCTGCTGACCACCGGGCTGGTGCGCCAGGACTGGACGGCCTACGTGCGGCGGATCGACCGCGCCGGGGTGGCGGCGCTCGGCTTCGGCACCGGCCTCTCGCACGCCGAGGTGCCGCGGGCGCTGGTCGCCGCGGCGCGCGCGGCGGGGCTCGGCCTCGTCGTCGTCCCGGAGGCGACGCCGTTCATCGCGGTGAGCAAGGCCGTCGCCGGGCTGCTGGCCGATCAGGAGCGCGAGTCCACCGTGTCCGCGCTGCGCGTGCAGCAGGAGCTGACCAGGGTGATCTCCCGCCGGGACGGCCCGGCGCGGGTGCTCGGCGTGCTCGGCCGGGCCGCGCGGGGCAGCGCCGGACTCGTCGACGCCGCCGGGACTCCGCTGGTCCCGGCCCGGTTCCGGCTGCCGGACGCGGCGCGGCGCGCGCTGGAGACGCTGCGCTCCGGCGGCGGCGCCGGTGCCGTCACCGAGACCGGCGCGGAGGGCACGACCGTGGTGCAGCCGCTCGGCGCGGGCGTCGACGGACCGTTCCTGGTGCTGCTGGCCCCGGGACCGCTGGACGCGGTGCTGCGCGCGGTGCTGGTGTCCACGGTCGCGCTGCTGACCCTCGACGCCGAACGGTCCCGAGCCGCCGCGGACGCCGAACTCCGGCTGCGGGACCAGGCGGCGGCGCTGGTGCTGGCCGGGGCGGTCGAGGCGGGCGCCGGGGTCGCGGCGCTGCTCGACGGTGCTCCGGTGCCGCCGCGGACCGTGCGGGTGCTGCGCGCCGACCGGGTTCCCGCCGGGGTGCGCGCCCGGCTGGCCCGCGAGCACCCGGAGGTGCTGACCACGGCCCCGTCCGGCGGGCACATCGCGCTGCTGGTGGCGGACGGCGCGGCCCGCGAGGTCGCGGAGCTGCTCGCCGACCTGCGCGCCCGGATCGGCATCGGCCCGGCCGTCCCGGTCGCCGACGCGGGCACCAGCGACGCCGCCGCGCGCACCGCCCTGGCGGCCGCGGACCGCGACGCGGCGGTCGTCGACTGGGACGAGCGGTTCCGCGGCAGCGTCCGGGCCGGGCTGCCCGAGCACGCGGCCCGCGCGCTGGCCGCGTCGATCCTGGGCGACCTCGCCGGGGAACCGGAGCTGCTGCGGACCCTGCACACCTACCTGGCGCACCTGGGTCACTGGCAGCCCGCGGCCGATGAGCTCGGGATCCACCGCAACACGCTGCGCAAGCGGATCGCCCGCGTCGAGGAGCTCACCGGCCGCGACGTGGACACCGCCGCCGGGCGCGCCGACCTGTGGATAGCGGTCCTCATCGCCCACGAACCGTGATCTTCCGTCTTGCCAGTCGGTTTGCGGAGCACTGGGGTGGCGGAACCTCAGCGGTTCCCCCGCTGCGGGATCGATTTCGCCGGTGGCTCCGCCACAGGAGAAATCGCTGTCCTCGCGGGGGAACCGCTGAGAACCCGCGGGTGGTCCGGCTGCGTGCGTGGTCGCTGCTCAGCGGCTTCGCCGCTGACAAGGCACGGACACGACCCGCCGGGCAGGTTCACAGCCGGGCGGTGCGGGGCGGCCTGTTCGCTCGACGGGGCGGGCCGGTCAGGCGCGCAGCGGGGTGGTGGCGAACTCCTTCATGCCCACGCCGAACGGGATCTCCGCGGTGAACCCGAGCTCCTCCGCGGCCCGGGCCGGGTCGGCGACGATGTGCCGCACGTCGCCGAGCCGGTAGCGCCCGCTGACCCGCGGTTCCGGCCCGCCGTCGGCGGCGGCGAGCGCGGTCGCCATCTCCCCGATGGTGTGCGGATCACCGGAGCACACGTTGTAGGCGCGGAACCCGGTCCGGTCCTGCCCGGCGGCCAGCGCGTTCGCCGCGGCCACGTCGCCGACGTGCACGAAGTCGCGGGTCTGCGCGCCGTCCTCGAACACCACCGGCGCTTCGCCGCGGGCGAGGCTGGAGCGGAACAGCGAGGCCACGCCCGCATAGGGCGTGTTCCGCGGCATCCGCGGCCCGTAGACGTTGTGGTAGCGCAACGCGATCGCGGACGAACCGGTGTCCCGCGCCCACAGCGCGGCGAGGTGCTCCTGCGCGAGCTTGGTGGCCGCGTAGGTGCTGCGCGGATCCAGCGGCGCGTCCTCCGGCACGGTGCCGCGCACCAGCGCCTCGTCGCACCGCGGACATCGCGGCTCGAACATCCCGGCGTCCAGGTCGGCCTCCCGCCGCGGGCCGGGCTGCACCACGTCGTGCCGGGCGCAGCGGTAGCGGCCCTCGCCGTAGACGACCATCGAGCTCGCCAGCACCAGCCTGAGCACCCCGTGCTCGGCCATCGCCGCGAGCAGGTGGGCGGTGGCGAGCTCGTTGTGCGCCACGTACTCCGGCATGTCGGCCAGTCCCGTTTCCAGCCCCACCATCGCCGCGTGGTGGCACACCGCGTCCACTCCGCGCACCACGTGGTCGGCGATGTCCGGGTCGCGCAGGTCCGCGACGGTCAGCCCGTGCCCGTTGAGGTAGTCGGGGATGGCGCGCGTCCGGTGCGCCTGCGGGAGCAGCGCGTCGACCAGCAGCACTTCGTGCCCGTCGGCGCGCAGCCGGTCGGCGACGTGCGATCCGATGAAGCCGGCGCCACCCGTGACCAGTACCCGCATGTTCGGTTCTCCTCTCCACGTTCCTGTTCTCCGGGCGCACCCGGAAGTCCACTAGCGCTCGGCCCGCACGAGTTCGGCGAGCCTGCGCCGTCCGTGGCGGGCGCGCCACCGCACCCGCAGCCGCGCGGCAGCCGCGAGTTCGGGTAACGCGTCCGCACCGACCCGGGCCCACGGGAACCAGCTGCCGCCGGGCAACCGGGCGCGTCCCGCGCACAGCCCCACCCCGGGCGGGTGCGCGTCGACGAGCACGCTGCCGGTGGCGGTGATCAGTTCGGTGGCGCGGCGCAGCAGGGCGCGCGGATCGCCGCCGATGCCGAGGTTCCCGTCGAGCAGCAGCACGTGCTCCCAGCGGCCTTCGCCGGGCAGCGGGCCGAACACGTCGCCGTGGAAGGCGTGCGCACCGCGCAGCATGGTCCGGCACACCGCGTCGGCGGAGACGTCGACGCCCAGCGCGGTGCGCCCGTGCCGCACCAGCCCGCCGGTCATCCGGCCGGGCCCGCAGCCGACGTCCAGCGTCGCGCCGCGACATCGGCGCAGCACCAGCTCGTCGGCCGCTTCCGGCTCGTCCGACCACCGGCGCGGGTGCAGCAGTTCGGGTGGTCCCGGGTCCATCTCCAGCCAGCAGGTGTCGGCGCCGTACACCGCGTCGAACACGGCGGTCACCGCCCGCGCTCCACCGGCACGGCGGCGACGGCCGCGGCGAACCGGGACGCGGGAATGGTGGCGGCGACCGAGGTGGCATCGGACATGGTGTCCACATCGGACATCGCGGGCAGCGGTTCGACGCGCAGCCCGCGGTCCCGCAGCGCCGCCAGCGTGCGCGCCCCGGTCTCCGCGGTGGACATCGGCACGTCCCGCAGCGCCGCCGCGTGCTCGGCCCGGCGCACCCCCAGCGCCCACCAGCCGCCGTCCTCGGCCGCTCCGAGCACCGCGTCCGGCGGCGCATCGCCGCGCAGCCGGTCGAGGGACCGGGTGAGCAGCCGTGGCGTGAGCTGCGGGGTGTCCATCCCGATCTGCAGGATCGGCTCGCCCGGGTGCAGCGCCCCGGTGTCGGCGTGCGCGGCGACGAGCCGCTCGGCGAACCCGTCGCCGCGCTGCTCGACGACCTGCACCCGTTCCAGCGCGGCCCGGACCTCGTCGAGCCGGGCGGCCGCGGCGGTCTCCCCGGTCCAGGCGACCACCGTCGGCAGGCCCGTCCCGGCGGCCGCGTCGAGGGTGTCCAGCAGCCCGGCCGCCGCGATCGCCGCCGCCTGCTCCGCCGAGGCAGGTGGGGTGAGCCGGGTCTTCGCCCGCCGCGGCACCGGCGCCTTCGCGACGACGAGCAGCACACCGCGGCTCATCGCAGCACCCGCGCCATGTCGCGCACCGCCCGCGCGGTGCCGCGCACCGAACCGGTCACCTTC
This sequence comes from Saccharopolyspora sp. NPDC047091, assembly GCF_040643635.1. Classification (NCBI taxonomy): domain Bacteria; kingdom Bacillati; phylum Actinomycetota; class Actinomycetes; order Pseudonocardiales; family Pseudonocardiaceae; genus Saccharopolyspora; species Saccharopolyspora sp. NPDC047091. The sequence goes on along the minus strand of NZ_JBEYUS010000044.1, from coordinate 36,704 downwards.
GAGCGGGTCCCGGCGGCGCGCGGGTAGTAGTCGACCGGGACCTCCTCCACCCGCCAGCCGGAGCGGGCGGCGCGGACCAGCAGCTCCAGCGGATAGCCGAAGCCGCGATCGGTGACGCCCAGCTCCAGCAGCCGATCCCGCCAGGCCACCCGCAGCGGCGCCAGATCGCGCACCGGCAGGCCCTGCCTGCGCAGCATCCCGGCGAGCGCCGCGTTGCCGAGCCGCGCGTGCCACGGGAACGCGCCGCGCTCGGCCGCGACCCGGCGGCCCACCACCAGGTCCGCGTCTCCGCCCACCAGCAGGTCCACCAGCCGGGGGAGCGCGTCCAGGCGCATCGAACCGTCGGCATCCACGAAGACGACGACCTCGGCTCCGGAGTGCTCCAGCCCCGCGTGCACGGCGGCCCCGTACCCGGGCCGCGCTTCGGAGATCACGGTCGCGCCGTGCTCGGCGGCGACCGCCGCGGTGGCGTCGGTGGAGCCGTTGTCCACCACGAGCGCTCGGTAGCCGTGCGCGGCGGGCAGGCCGGCGAGCACTCCGGGGAGCGCGGCCTCCTCGTCCCGGCACGGCAGGATCACATCGACGCTGACCGTCATTCCACCGTCCTCGACTGCGGTCCCCCGGTCCGGGGGACGTGTTACGTTGGCGAAGTCCCAGCACGGACTTCCCACTGCGCATCGCTTCCCGTACGTATTCGGTGCCACCCGGCGAACGGATTGGTCCCGGTTCCACTTTTTTCGGCGGAACCGGTGTGACCTCCCTCCCGGTGGCGCTGCGGCAGACGTGGTGAGGGGTCGTGCAGTGCACTTCGGACGACGGCTCGACGACGGGTCGAGCAGGTGGGAGCGGGTCCGGCCGCCCGGTTTCGGGCGCTCCCGGGTGTGGCGCAGCCCGCTGCGCAGCACCTGGCTGACCTCGGTGCTCGGGATGGTGCTGCTCGTCGCGCTGCCGATCGTCGTCCTCACCGGGTTGCTGTCCTACGCGGCCTACGGTCCCCGGTTCGGGCAGGCGATGCCCGCGGAGACCGGGTGGTTGCGGCTGCCGCTGTTCGATTGGCCGACCCGGCCGTCGTGGCTGTTCCGGTTGAACCAGGGCGTGCACGTGCTGCTCGGGCTGGTGCTCGTGCCGGTGGTGCTGGCGAAGCTGTGGTCGGTGATCCCGAAGCTGGTCGCCTGGCCGCCGGTGACCTCGCCGGCGAAGGCGCTGGAACGGCTGTCGTTGCTGCTGCTGGTGGGCAGCGTGCTGTTCGAGCTGGTGACCGGCGTGCTGAACGTGCAGTACTACTACGCGTTCCCGTTCAGCTTCTACACCGCGCACTACTGGGGCGCGTGGGTGTTCATCGGTTCCTTCGCCGTGCACGTCGCGCTGAAGCTGCCCGCCGCGGTGCGGGCGCTGCGCCGCCGCGGCGGGGAGGACGACCTGGCAGCGGTGCGGCCCGCGGCGGCCACCCTGAGCAGGCGCGGTTTCCTGGCCACCGTCGCCGGGGGCGCCGCGCTGATCGGGCTGCTCACCGCCGGGCAGACCTTCGACGGGGCGCGGCGGACCGCCCTGCTGTCCCCGCGCTACCGGGACGCCCCGGGACCGAACGGGTTCCAGGTGAACCGGACCGCCGCGGCCGCGGGCATCTCCGCCGCGAGCACCGGCCCGGAGTGGCGGCTGCGGCTGCTCGGCGGTGCCGAACCGGTGGAGCTGGACCGAGCCCGCCTGCTCGCGCTGCCGCAGCGCACCGCCGAGCTGCCCATCGCCTGCGTCGAGGGCTGGTCGACCACCCAGCGCTGGACGGGGGTGCCGCTGGCCGAGCTCGCCCGCCTCGCCGGGGTGCCCGACCCCGCCTCGGCGCACGTGCGGTCCCTGGAGACCGGGGGTGCGTTCGCCGCCGCGACCCTGCACCCGGGGCAGGTGCTCGATCCGGACGCGCTGCTCGCGCTGCGCGTCAACGGGGTGGACCTGAGCGCCGACCACGGCTTCCCGGCGCGGGTGATCGTGCCCGCGCTGCCCGGGGTGCACAACACCAAGTGGGTCGCTTCGATCTCGTTCCGGAGGAGGTGAACCGTGCGCCGCGTGACCCGACTGCTCGGCACCGATCCGTTCCGGTTCCTGGTGCTGCTGGGGAGTTTCGCGCTCACCTGGTACGCGTTCCGGCTGCTGCGCGACGAGCCGGAGCTGCCTGCCGTGCTGCTGTGGTTCGTCGCCGCCGCCGTCGCTCACGACGCGGTGCTGCTGCCGCTGTACGCCCTCGGCGACCGGGCGCTGACCGGGGTGTTCCGGCGCGCGCACCCGGCCGCGGTGAACCACGTTCGGCTGCCCGCGCTGGGCAGCGGACTGCTGTTCCTGGTGTTCTTCCCCGGGATCCTCGGGCTCGGCGCCGCCGATCACGCGGCGGCGACCGGTCAGGACCAGGAGCCGTACCTGGGCAACTGGCTGCTGGTGACGGCCGTCCTGTTCGGCCTCAGCATCGGCTGGTGGATCGTGCGGGTGCTGTCGCGGGCCGTCCGCGGGCGCGGCGGCTCCGAACCGGGGAAGGCACCGGACCTCGCAGGAAGGACGTCGTGAACACCACCGGGGGAGAGGAGCGCCGGGTTCCCGCGCTCACCAAGATCGCCCTGCTCGTCGGGGGGCTCGGCGTGCTCGCCGCGCTCGCGCTCCCGTTCGCGCCGGTCGCCACCGAGCGCACCACGGTGACCTGGCCGCAGGCCGGGCGGCCCGTCGAGTCCACCACCGCGTTCTTCGTGCCGTACCGGCCGGAGCACGTGCGGGTCGAGGTGCCGTGCTCGGTGGTGCGGGCCGGGCTCGCCCGCGGGACCGCCACCACGCTGGTGAGCAGCGCGCTGCCCGGCAAGCCGACCGAGGGTTTCGCGGTGTCCGCGGTGGACGGATCGGTGCTGGTGCTCGTCGGCGGCGAGCAGGTGCACCGCGGCCCGGTCGCCGCGGGCGACTGCGGGCTGTCCCTCGATGCCGGTGCGCACGGCAGCACGCTGCGCCTCGGGCCGCGGACCATCGACCTGCCGGACGCGCAGGTCCGCGAGGTGTTCGCCTTCGCCACCGATCTGGACCCGGTGGCGGCGGACGGGATGCGGGTGACCGCGCGGACCGCGGACTGGTTCCAGAGCACGCCGAGCGCGGCGAAGATCGCGCTGATCGGGGTGGCGGTCGCGGCGATGCTCACGTCGCTGGTGCTGCTCGTGGTGGGGGATCGGCGGCGCGGCGGATCCGGTTCGTCCGGCGGCGGATCGGATGACGGTTCCGCAGTGGATGAGTCCACTGTGGTCGGAAAGAGGACGGGTGGTGGTCCCGGACGTCCGGCCCGCCGCTCGCTCCTGCTGATCGACCTCGGCCTGCTCGTGGTGTTCGCGGCCTGGCTCGTGCTCGGCCCACTCAGCCCCGACGACTCGTTCACCGAGGGCATCGTGCGCAACGCGCTGCGCACCGGCGACTTCACCAACTACTACCGGTGGGAGAACTCCTCCGAAGCACCGTTCACCCTGGTGCTGAACCTGATCAGCCCGCTGGTGGCCCTGCACGCCCCGCCGCTGCTGCTGCGGGTGCCGAGCGTGCTCGCCGGACTGCTCACCTGGCTGCTGCTCAGCCGCGGCGTGCTGCCGGTGGTGCTGCCCGAGCACGCGCGCCACCTCGGCACCCGGGCGCTGCTGGCGGTGGCGCTGCTGGTGTGGTGGTTGCCGTTCGACCTCGGGGTGCGCCCGGAACCGTTCATCGCGCTCGGCACCACCGCGGTGCTCACCTGCGTGCTGCGCGCCACCGCCGGGCCGGGCGGGGCGAGCGTGCTGCTGCTCGGGCTCGGCGCGCTCGCCGGCGGTCTCACCGTCGCCGTCAACCCGGTGGGGGTGACCGCGGTGGCTCCGGTGCTGCTGCTGGCGCCGCGCATCCTGCGCGGGCTGCGGGCCCGGGGCGAGCCGCCGTGGGGGTGGTGCGTGCTGGGCGGCTGCCTCGCCTCGGTGGCGCTGGTGGCGATGTTCGCCGACCAGTCCTGGTTCGGCGCGCAGCAGGCGACCGCGCTGCACCGGTTCTACGGCCCGGACGTCGGCTGGTTCCAGGAGATCCGCCGCTACCAGTACCTGCTCGGCTTCGGCGACTACCAGGGCGGGCTGGCGCGGCGGCTGCCGGTGCTGCTCACGATCGCGGTGGCGGGGTGCGCGACGCTGCTGGTGGTGCGCGGAGCCCGCCGGCTGCCGGGGATGCGGCTGGTGCCGCTGCCGCTGGGCTGCCTCGGCATCGGGTTGGCGCTGCTGTGGCTGACGCCGTCGAAGTGGACGCACTACTTCGGCGCCCTCGCCGGGTTCGGCGCGATCGCGCTCACCGCGGGGATCGTGCTGCTCGGCGCGTGCGCGCGGGAGTGGTCGGCGCGGCGCGAGGTGCTGCTGCTGGGCGGTGTCGGCACCGTCGGCGCGATCGCGGCCGCCTGCCTGGCGTTCGCCGGCACCAACACCTACTTCCTGTACTCGCACTTCGGGGTGCCGCGCGACGAGCTGCCGCTGCGGCCGTTGAACGGACCGCTGCCGTGGGTGCTGCTGGTCGCCGTGCTGCTGGGGTGCGCGCTGCTGCCCCGCTTCGGCGGCCGGGACGCGGCGCGCCGGATGCTGGCCCGGATGCCCGCGGTGGTGGCGACCGCGGCGGCCGGAGCGGGCGTGCTGGTGCTGCTGGTGTCGTTCGCGGCGGCGCCGATCGCGCGGGCGGGCGGCTACTCGGTCGGCGGGCAGCTCCTGGGCGAGCTCTCCGGCGGCGGCTGCGGCATCGTCGACGACGTCGTGATCAACGCGGATGCGCCGGGCGGCGTGCTGGCGCGCGCGGAGGGCGACGACGAGCTCACCGGCTTCACCGACGGCGGCGGCAGCCTCCCGCCCGCGGGCACCGGACCGCAGCGGTGGGGCAGCCGGACCGGCGGGGCGATCAGCACCGGTTCGCTGCGCAGCGGATGGTTCGCCGCCCCGGTTCTCGGTCCGGACCAGCGGATCGCCGTGTCCGCGGCCGGGCGCACCGGGGACGGCAACCGGCTCGCCCTGGAGTTCGCCCGGTCCACCGCCGACGGCCCGCCCCGGCCGCTCGGCACCCGCGTCCTCGACGACTCCGGTGACGAACGGGACGCGCGCCCGATCTACCCGGCCGACCGGCAGATCGAGCAGCGCCCGCAGGTGCACCCCGAGTGGCGGACGCTCGTCGCCGACCAGGTGCCGCCCGGCGCCGACCGGGTCCGCGTCGTCGCCGCGGACGGCACCACCGACCGGGACGGCTGGCTCGCGGTGACCGGGCCGCGAGTGCTGGACGTGGTCCCGCTGCGCGCCCTGCTCGCCGGGCGGCCGGACGTGTACGTGGACTGGTCGATGACCTGGGTGGCCCCGTGCCTGCGGGACGTGCCGCGCGTCGGCGGCGGGCTGGCGCAGGCGCCGACCGCGCTGCTGAACCCGCCGGAGTCGCTCGGTTTCGACGGCACCGCCGCGTACAACCGGGACATCGGGGGCGGTTTCGCCGGGGTGGACGAGGTCGGCCGCCGCACCCCGATCCCCACCGAACCGCTCGGTCCGCACGATCCGCGCTACCGGGACTGGGGGCAGGTCGCCACGGTGTCGTACCCGATCGCCCGCGACGCCTACGACACCCGCACCACCTGGGAGCTCCGCTGGGGTTGGCAGGGGGAGGGGTTCCGCGTGCCCGGGCCGCTCAGCGCCGAGTGAGCCCCGGAGCGCGAGCGGCACCGCGGAGCAGGCCGAGCGCCACCAGGTGCAGGGTGAGCAGGACGGCGATCGACTCCACCGCGAGCAGGCCGATCAGCACGAACAGCTGCACGGCCCCGGCTTCGACCGGAGTGGCACCGCCCAGCAGCATCCCGACGAACGCGCCGGGCAGCGTCACGGTCCCGGCGGTGCGGGTCTGGTCGAGCGCCGGGACCAGCGCCCCACCGGCGACCGGCCGCGCGATCTCCAGCCGCGCCTCGCGGTCGGTCAGGCCCAGCACCAGCGCCGCCTCCACCTCGCCCCGGCGCTGGTGCAGCTCGTCGAGCAGTCGCCGCCCGGCCAGCGAGGTCGCGGTGAGCGCGCCGCCGATGAGCTGGCCGACCAGCGGGACGAGGACCAGCCCGGTGGGCGGAAGCGCTTCGCCGATCAGCAGCACTGCCACCACCGGACCCACCCCGGCCGCGATCGGCACCGCCGCCCACCACCAGCCGGGGCCGGTGGTGACGCGGCGACCGGCGGTGCGGACGGCGATCGCGAACATCGCGGTGATGAACGGGGCCACCAGGACCGGCGAGCCGACGACCTGCGCGATGATCGACGACACCAGCAGCAGTTGCACCGCGCCCCGGGCGCCCGCCGCCAGCACCGGCCACCAGCGGCCGTACCCGCCGACCGCGACCACCGACGCCGCGGTCCCGAGCAGCAGGACGACCGCGGCACCCAGCGCCGGGGTGACCGGGATCGAACCCGATCCGGAGGTCGGCAGCATGCCCGCGAGCGTATCCACCTGGCGGGGCGACCCCGCGTCACCAGCCGGGTCTAGCCGGTGCGATCGGGCGCGCCGCTCTCGTCGGCGGTGCGGTCGGGCGCGTCCGCGGGCCGCCGGGAGCGGAGCAGCGCGGTGCCCGCCAGAACGAGCGTCGACATGGCGGCGGCGACGACGAACGCCGCCCGGATCCCGGCCTCGTCCGGTGCGCCGGGCCGGGCCGACCACAACGTCATCACCGTCACGAACAGCGCCGTGCCCGCCGCCGCGGCCAGCTGCTGACAGGTCGTCAGGATCGCGCTGCCGTGCGAGTGCAGCGACCGGGGGAGCGCACCGAGCGCGTCGGTCACCAGCGGCGTGAAGTTCAACGCCAGCCCGATCGACATCAGCACGTGCAGCAGCACCACCAGCCAGATCGGGCTGTTCCCGCCGAGCGTCGCGAACGCCCACAGGCTCAGGCACAGCAGCACCGACGCCGGCACCACCAGCGCTCGCACCCCGAACCGGTCGTAGGCGCGGCCCACCGGCGGTCCGAGCAATCCCATCACCACCCCGCCCGGCAGCACGACGAGCCCGGCGACGAGCGAATCGCGGCCGAGGACCACCTGCACGTAGAACGGCAGCAGGATCACGGCGCTGAACAGCGCCATGTATCCGGCGACGCTGAGCACCAGCGGCACCGAGTAGTCCCGCACCGCGCACGGCCGCAGGTCCAGCAGCGCCTTTCCCGTGCGCTGCAACCGGATCTGGCGCACCACGAACACCGCGACCAGCACCGCGCCGAGCACGATCCACGGCCAGGCCGGGCCGCTCCCCGCGACATCGGAGTCCGATGTGGACGGATCGGTCTCGGCGGAGACCGTCAGCCCGTACACGAGCGTGGCGAACGCGACCGCCGCCAGCAGCACCGACGGCACGTCCAGCCGGGCCCGCGACGTGCTGTTCGCGATGTCCAGCCGCCGCAACCCCGCCACCAGCGCCAGCAGCCCGATCGGCAGCACCAGCCAGAACATCCACCGCCACCCCAGCGCCGACAGCACCACCCCGGCCGCGGCGGGACCGACGGCGGGCGCCACCGCGAGCACGATCGACGTCGTGCCCATCACCTGCCCGCGGCGCCCGGCGGGCACGATCGCGAGGATGCTCGTCATCAGCAGTGGCACCATGATCGCCGTCCCGGACGCCTGCACGATGCGGCCCGCGAGCAGCAGCGCGAACCCGGGGGCCCCGCCGCACAGCGCGGTCCCGGCGCTGAACAGGCCCATCGCCGCGCCGAACGCCTGGCGGACGGTGCAGCGCTGCAGCAGGTACCCGGTGGTGGGCACCACCACGGCCATCGTGAGCAGGAAACCGCTGGAGAGCCACTGCGCCGTCGCGATGTCGACGCGCAGGTCCACGACCAGCGACGGCAGCGCCACGGACATCACGGTCTCGTTCAGCACCATCACGAACGCCGAACCGACCAGCAGCGCCAGCCCGAGCAGCGCCCCGTCCGGCAACCGCTCCACCGCCGCGGGATTCCTCCGGGGGACCAACCGAGCCTCCTGTCGCTGGACGTCTGGACCGGCACCGGCCGCTGCGGGCCGTCGGGTTCGAGGGGCGCGCGAACTCGGTGGTGTCAGGGGAGTCCGTCGCGGACGCGGGCGAGCACGTCGGCGGTCGAGCGGGGCGGCGGGCGCACGTCCGGGTCGGCGGGAACTCGCGGACCGGGCATCGCACTCCGCCTCCCTCGCGCCGCGGAGCGCCACCGGCAGCGCCCCCGGAACCGGAACGATACGCACTTCGCCGCGGCCTGTGCAGAGGTTCCGCCGAGCGGGGTCGACTGTTCGGGGCAGCGGCGGGGTGCACCGGTCGGTGCGCGCGATTCCCCCGTCAGCACCAGGATCTCCCCGATCTCACCCAGATCGCCGAGCTCCGTTCGGCCGGGTGCGATCGCCGGAGTTCCGCCGCCGCGCGGGATCTCCCGTTCGCGGTGCTTCCCGCAGCGTCCGGCCGCGGAACTCGGGGTGCTCGCGGGTCTGGGCGAGCATCCCGGCGCCGCGCTGGCGCCGAGCCGCGCGCCACCGGGGTGCTCGACCGGGGCGACCGCTTCCCGTCCGAACGCCGCGGGCAGGCGCCCGCAGGAGGTGCGATGTGCCGGAGCCGTCGCCGCCGCGGACCGCGATCCGTTCGCCGATGCGGAACTCGGCGTCGAACGGGTCGGTCGGCCCGGTCGGCGCGAGGCGTTCGCACACCACCGCGCGGGGCGAGAAGGCGCACTCGGATCCGGCGGGTGCGCGACACCTCCTCCGGCGGCCCGGCCTCGTCGGAGCGCCGCGGGCGGGTGCGCTGCGTGCGGCGGAACGCGTCCACCTCGAACGGGGGACCACCCGGTTTCGGCGCCGGGGAATCGCGGCTCCGACATCGGGTAGAACGATCGCTTTACATCGGTAGAGCGATCCTTCTACCATCGGCGCATGACCGGTACCAGGCAGCGGATCGCGGGCGAGCTGGAGCGCAGCTTCGCCGAGAACGGCTTCGCCGAGCAGGGGGTGGAAGCCCTGCGCGCGGAGGCCGACGTCTCGCTCCGGACCCTCTACAAGTACTTCCCCAGCCGCGAGGCGATGATCGTCGGCGCGCTGGAGCACCGGGACCGGGTGTACTTCGACTGGCTCGACGGCGGACCGGACACCGGCGTCGACCACGTGCTGCACCTGCTGGTCCGGCTCGGCGACTGGCTCGCCGAGGTCGCGAACACCGGATGCCTGTTCATGAACGCGCTCGCCGAACACCCGGACAGCGCGCCGATCGCCGCGGCCGTCCGGGAGCACAAGGAGAAGCTCGCCGACGAGTTCCGGATCCGCCTGGAGCACATCGCACCGGACCACGACACCGCCCACCTGGCCGAAACCCTGTTCCTGCTGCACGAGGGCATGACGCAGTCCGCCCGGTTGCAAGGTCGGGAACGCGCCTGCGCCGCCGCGCTGCGCGCCGCCCGGGCCGCGCTGGCGGCCGAGGACGTCCGCTAGCACCGCCGAACCGGATCGGAGTCCCGCGTGAAGATTCGCGAAGTGCACGTCTACACCCACGACCTGCCGGTGCGGAACCCGCCGCGGGTCATGGCCAGCGGCACCGTGTGGTCGCTGGAGACCACGCTGGTGCGTCTCGTCGCCGAAGACGGCACCGAGGGGTGGGGCGAGACCTGCCCGGTCGGGCCGACCTACGCCGAAGCGCACGCCGGTGGCGCCCGCGCCGCGCTGATCCAGCTGGCGCCCGGGCTGATCGGCGCGGAACCGTGGCCGGTGGCGCTGCACCGCACGATGGACGGGCTGCTCAACGGGCACCACTACGCGAAGGCGGCGATCGACATCGCCGCGCACGACCTGATCGGGAAGCGGCTCGGCGTGCGCGTCGCCGAACTCCTCGGCGGCGGAGCGGTGCAGCGGGTGCCCACCTACTACTCGGCGGGCGTGGGCGAACCGGACGAGGTCGCGCGGATCGCGGCGGAACGGGTCGCCGAAGGCTATCCGCGGTTGCAGGTGAAGCTCGGTGGCCGTCCCGTCGACGTCGACATCGAGGCGGTGCGCAAGGTCTGGGAGGTCGTCCGCGGTTCGGGCGTGCGCCTGGCCGCGGACGGCAACCGCGGCTGGAACACGCGCGACGTGCTGCGGCTCAGCCGCGAGTGCGCCGACATCCCCCTCGTGCTGGAACAACCCTGCGACACGGTCGACGAGGTCGCGCGCATCCGGCCGCAGGTGCAGCACCCGATCTACCTGGACGAGTCCGGCGTCAGCCTGAACGCGGTGATCTCCGCGGCCGGGACCGGGCTGGTGGACGGTTTCGGCATGAAGGTGACCCGCATCGGCGGGCTCGCGCCGATGCGCGCGTTCCGCGACCTGTGCGCGGCGCGGCACCTGCCGCACACCAGCGACGACGCGTGGGGCGGTGACGTGATCGCCGCCGCCTGCGTGCAGCTGGGCGCCACCATCCGGCCGGACCTGAACGAGGGCGCGTGGATCGGGGCCCCCTACATCGAGGGGCACTACGACCCCGCGGGCGGCATCCGCATCGAGGGCGGGCACATCGCGCTGCCGGAGGGACCCGGGCTCGGCGTCACGCCGGACCGGGACCTGTTCGGCGACCCGGTCGCGAGCTTCTGAACCGCCCGCTCCGGTAGCCCGGGGTGGGTCGATTCCACGGGCTCCACCGGAGAAATCGCCGCCCTCGCGCGGAAGCGGTCCGCGGCGGCGCCGGTGTCGTGGTGATGTGCTCAGCGGTTCCGCCGCTGATCGGAACGAGGACGAGGTCCGCCGCTGAGGCGGCGAATCACTAGGAGTGGGACATGAGGTTCTCCGGACGGAAGGCGCTCGTGACCGGTGCGGCCGGTGGCATCGGCGCCGTGCTGGTGGAGCGGTTGCGCGCGGAAGGCGCGCGGGTCGCGGTGGCGGACCGGGACGTGCGCGGGATCGAGGCGGAGGCGCACCTGCCCGGTGATCTGCTGGACCCGGCCTACGCGGACGGACTCGCGCCCGCCGCACGGGAAGCGCTGGGCGGGCTGGACGTGCTGGTGAACAACGCGGGCGTGATCAGCCGCGGCCCGGTCACGGAGACCTCCGACGCCGACTGGGCGCTGTCGGTCGGGGTGAACGTGGAGGCCCCGTTCCGCATCTGCCGGTCCGCGATCCCCCTGCTGGCGGCCGGTGGCGGCGGCGCGATCGTCAACGTCTCGTCCTGCTGGGGCGGGAAGGCGCCGGGGCGGAACCACGCGCTGTACTGCATGACGAAGGCGGCGATCGCCTCGCTCACCCAGTGCATGGGCATGGACCACGCGGAGCAGGGAATCCGGGTGAACGCGGTCTGCCCGAACGAGGTCAACACCCCGATGCTGCGCAGCGGCTTCGCGAAGCGCGGTTTCGACCCGGACACGGCGGTGGCCGAGCTGGGGCGGACGGTGCCGCTCGGGCGCATCGCGGAACCGGCCGACATCGTGGACGTGGCCCTGTTCCTGGCTTCGGAGGAGGCCCGCTACATGTGCGGCGCACTGGTGGAGATCAACGGCGGGAAGGCGGTCGCATGAAGCGCTTCGACGGCAAGGTCGCACTGGTCACGGGCGGGCGCGCGGGCATCGGCCGGGCGATCGCCCGGCGCCTGCGCGACGAGGGCGCCACCGTGTTCACCGCGCAACGCGGCGCGGACGACGAGTTCCACGCGATCCCCTCGGACCTCGCCGACCCCGACGCCCCGGCCCGGATCGTCGGCGACGTCGTGGACCGCGCCGGGCGGCTGGACTTCCTGGTGAACAACGCGGGGATGATGCAGGAAGCGGCGGTGGAGGCGATGTCGCTCGACGACTGGCAGCGCACCCTCACCGTGAACCTGACGGCCCCGTTCCTGCTGATCCGCGCAGCGCTGCCGCACTTGCGGGCGACGCGCGGGAACATCGTCAACGTCGGCTCCATCGAGGGCCTCGGCGCGAACCCCGGGCACGCCGCTTACTGCGCGACGAAGGCCGGGCTGCACGGGCTGACCCGCGCCGTCGCCGTCGACCACGGCCCGGAGGGCATCCGGTGCAACGCGGTCGCGCCGGGCTGGATCGACACCGACCTCAACCTGGAATTCATCGCGGCCACCGCGGATCCCGCAGCGTTCCGCCGGAACATCGGGCGCATCCACCCGGTCGGCCGCACCGGCGATCCGACCGAGGTCGCCGCGCTCGTCGCGTTCCTCGCCGCGGACGAAGCCGGTTTCATCACCGGCAACGTGTACGCGGTGGACGGTGGGCGGATGGCGAAGCTGAGCCTGCCGTGACCCGGCCCGGTCACCCCCGGCGGCGCGCGTAGATCCGTTCGCCGTCCGGCCCGGTCCACTCCATCCGCACCACACCGGCCACCGCGGCGTCGCCGACCCGGGACTCGTCGGCCCAGTAGCCCGCGGCCGGGTTGCGGAAGAACGTCGCCCACAGCCGCCCGTCGGCATCGGTGAACAGGTTGTTGTGCCCGGCGCCGACACCGGCGGTCCAGCGCTTCGAGTACGGGCCCGCGAAGGAGTCCGCGACCGCGATGATCGCGTCGTACTGGTACCGGTCGCCGCCGGAGTCGTAGGCGTGGCGCCCGTCGCCCGCGTCCCGGTTCCAGGCGGCGTGCACCAGGTAGTACTTGCCTTCGTGCCGGTGCACGTAGGCGCCTTCGAGGTACGGCTCCGGATCGTAGGGCCGCTGCCGGAACCGCGGGAGGTCCGTGGTGTGCACGAGGTCCTCCATGTCGTCCCGGAACTCCGAGTACAGGTGGTTGTGCAGCACCAGCCACGCCCGGTCGCCTTCGGTGTGCAGGCCGCCGTCGATGTGGTGGTACACCGAAGGATCGACGCCGTCCGGTGCGTCGCCCACCAGGTCGCCGAACGGCTTCACCAGGTTCCCCTCGGCCACCCGGTACGGACCGGCGAGGCCGCCTTCGCTCTTGAGCAGGAACGAGCCGACCTTGCGCGAGTGGTCGCCCATGCACGCGACGACGTACCAGGTCCCGCGGAAGAAGTGCAGTTCCGGAGCCCACACGTCGCCGCGCCGGTCCTCCCCGCCGTGGTACTCCTGCCACGGGGCGACGACGGTGCGGCCCGGCGCGTTCTCGGCGGCGAACTCCGGCGACCACAGCTTGCCGCGCTCCGCGTCCGGCCGGATTCCCGTGGTGTCGACGAGTTCCCACGGCCCGTCCAGCGATTCCGCGGTCCACGCGAAGATCCCGTCGTTCCACGGTCCCGCACCGGTGAGCTCCGGAGCCCGCGTGGTGCCGGTGGCGACGTAGATCGAACGCCCGTCGACGACGAAGTGGTTGACGTAGGTGTCCCGGATCCACACCCGCCCGAGCTCCTCGTCCCGGGGGCGCAGCTCCAGGTCCAGCACCCGGGAGTTGTCGTCCCGCGGCCACAGGTCCTCCCGCACGTCCGCGGTCCCGTAGTGCTGCGGCTCCGGCCAGTTCGGCGGATGTTCCCGGACCTGCTCGGACATCGATCCTCCCGCGCTCGGTGGCACTCCCCGAGATCGACGTTACCGCCGCGGCGCAAGTGGTTCCGGCGGGTGCGCCCCGCGCTGCTCCTACCGGTGCGGTGGCGGGTCGAGGCCGGGGCACCCGGCGGGCCGCGGGAACCGTGCTCCGGTGAGCCGCGGCCGGGCGGACGGGTCGCGCTGTCGGTGCTCGCGCCTACGGTGGAGGTCGTGACGCCCCACGAGCTGAAGTCCGCGTGCCTGGCGATGCCCGGTGCGCGGGAGGAGTTCCCGTTCGACGAGAGCAACAGCGTGTTCAAGGTCGCCGGGAAGCTCTTCGCGATCAGCCGCCTCGACGCCGACCCGCTGCGGGTGAGCCTCAAGTGCGAACCGGACCTGGCGGTGTACCTGCGCACCAGCCATCCGGACGCCGTGCTGCCCGGCTACCACCTGAACAAGCGCCACTGGAACACGGTCGTCGTCAACGCCACCGTCCCGGACCACCACGTCCGCGACATGATCGAGGACTCCTACGACCTCGTCGTCGCGGGCCTGCCCAAGCGGGAGCAGCAAGAACTCGACTGGCTGAAGCTCCGCCAGGGGTGAGCGGTTGGCGCGCCCTGCCGCGTCCTGCGCCGGACCGCGCGCATCGCCGATCCGGGTTCGCACCGGGTGGACGGCCCGGTCGGCCGGTCGTTCCGGTGATCAGAGGTGGCGGGGGCTCGCTGCGGCCCAGGCGGTGATCAGCTGCACGGCCTGGAGGCCGAGGAGGACCAGCAGCGGTGCGGTCCAGCTGCCGCTGAGGTCGTGCACGGTGCCGAGCGCGGTGGGGCCGAACGCCGCCAGCAGGTAGCCGAAGGACTGCGCCATGCCGGACAGCGCCGCGGCCTGCCCGTGGTGGCGGGTGCGGAGGCCGAACACCGACAGGGAGAACACGATCATGCCGCCGCCGCTGAGGCCGAGCAGGATGCTCCAGACCAGCGCCAGCGCCGGGACGAGCACCATGCCGCCGAGGCCGACGACGTTGATCAGCACGAGTCCGGCGATCAGGCCGCGCTGGTCGCGGGCCCACCGGTGGATGATGGCCGCGGTGGCGAGGTTCCCCGCGATGCCGAAGAACTGCAGGACGCTCAGGTGCAGGCCCGCGGTCGCGGGTGCGGTGCCGTGCGCGGCCTCGATCTCCGGCCACCAGGTGATGATGCAGTAGTACAGCGCGCTCTGGGTGCCCATCGACACGGTGATCATCCAGGCGAGTCCGGACTTCCACGGCGAGCGGTACTGCTCGGGGTGCGGGTCGACGGCCGCGGCGACGTCGTGCCGGGGCCGGGTGGCGCGGCGCAGCTGCGGGCTGAACACGGCGAAGCCGATCAGCGCGAGGCCCGCCCAGATCCCGAACGAGACGCGCCAACCGGAGTCCGAGACCCCGGCGAGCGGCACGGCGACGCCGGACGCGAGCGCCGCGAACGCGGACTGCGTCGCCGAGTAGGCCCCGGTGACCCGCCCGCCGTCCTGCGGGAAGTCGCGCTTGATCAGCGCGGGCAGCAGCACGTTGATGAGCGCGATGGCGAAGCCGAGGGCGAGCGTGCCGATCCACAGCGCGGGGAGCCACGGTGCGGAGCGGACGACGATGCCGACGGCCAGGACCGCCAGCGCGCCACCGAGGGTGCGTTCGAGGCCGAGCCGGGCCGCCAGCGGCGGGGCGATGGGGGAGAACAGCGCGAAGCACAGCAGCGGCAGGCTCACCAGCGCGGACGCCACCGCGGACGACAGGCCCAGGTCGGCGCGGACGTCCCCGACGAGCGGGCCGACGACGGTGAGGCCGGCGCGCAGGTTCGCCCCGGTCAGCAGGATGCCCACCAGCACCAGTCCGGTCCTCAGTGGACGGTGCGATCCGGTGGTGTTCGATGCGTGTTCGGCCGTGCTGGTGGGGTTCACGTCGGCAGCTTTCGTGGAGCGTGGATCTCGGTGCGTGCGCGAGCGGTGCGCGTGATCGTCGCGAGTGGGACCGGATCGGTGGTCCTCGCGCGGTCGCGCGGGCCTGCACGTCCGGCCGGTCGGCACGGGCGGGAGCGCCCGGCGTCCAGCGGTGTTCCCCGCTCGGATGGCCGAGCGACGGTCACCGGCAAATGTATGACATCTGCACCGGGGTGCCAAGTTGACGTGCGTCACCCGGGATGCGCGGTGTCCGCGTCGTTCTCCGCGCGCACGAAGGCCTCCCGTGCGTGCTGCAGCAGACGGGTCGCCGCCTCGGCCGCGGCGTCCGGATTCCGCTGCTGCAGCGCGGTCATCAGCGCGTGGTGCTCGTCCTCGTCCTCCCACTCGCCGACGAGGAACCGGCGGCGCGCGCGCTCGGACAGCTCGCCGGGGGAGTACGTCGAAGCCCGGTCCAACCCGCGGTACACATCCAGCAGCAGCGGGTTGCCCGATGCGGCCACCAGGGCGTCGTGGAACCGGATGTCGCGCTCCAGCCGGGTCTTCAGGTCGGTCGCCTCGTCCCGGGCGGCGAGCAGTCCCGCCAGCTCCCCGATCTCGTCGTCGGTGGCGCGGGCCGCGGCCATCCGCGCGGCGTAGATCTCCAGCGCCTCGCGGACCTCGAACACGGAATCGACGGTGCGCGGCGAGATCTGCCGCCGCAGCGCCGCGTCGAGCTCGCTGGCGGACCGCACGTAGGTGCCGTCCCCGGGGCGCGCTTCGAGCAGCCCGGCGTGCACCAGGCCGCGCAGCGCCTCGCGCACCGTGGCGCGGCTGGCGCCGAACGCCGCCACCAGGTCGTGCTCGCCCGGCAGCCGCGTGCCGACCGGCCACTCGCCCGACGTGATCCGCTTCCGCACCTGGTCACCGATCTGCACCGACATCGGGACCTGGCGCGAGGCGGGGCGGAAGGACATGCCGCAACTGTATGACATCTGCCCCGGCCGGCTCGTCCGCGGCGCCACCGCGAACGGGAAAACCGTGGATTTCCCAGATCATCCGGGCGCGGTGATCGCTGCGAGGATGAGTCGGCCGCCGTCGATCTTCGGATCGACCGACTTTCGGGGAGTCGACCAGTGGAGATGCTCGCGTGATCACCAGAGTGCTCATCGCCGTGCTGGCAGCGTCGCTGCTGGCACCCGCCACCTCAGCCGCGTCCGAACGGGACGACGCCTCCTGGACGGGGCCGCTGCACACCGAGGGCAGCCGCATCGTCGACGCGGATGGCAACGACTTCCAGCTGAAGTCCGGGAACTGGCACGGCGCCAGCGGAACCTGGAACGGCAGCGGGGACATCGGCGATCCCGCCAACCACCACGACGGCGAGGACTCGCACGGCATCCCGCTCGGCCTGGACCGGGCGTCGATGGACGACATCGTCGGCAGCTTCCACGAACTCGGCATCAACAGCATCCGGCTGCCGTTCTCCAACGACATGATCGACGACGCGGCCACCGTGCCCGACGACGCGGTCGCCGCGAACCCGGAGCTGCGCGGCAAGACGCGGCTGGAGATCTACGACGCGGCCGTGCAGGCGCTCACCGACGGCGGGCTCGCCGTGATCCTCAACAACCACACCAACACCTCCCGCTGGTGCTGCGGCGTCGACGGCAACGAGCGCTGGAACAGCAGCCAGAGCGACCAGGAGTGGGAGGACGACTGGGCGTTCATGGCCGCGCGCTACGCGGACAACGAGCGGGTGGTCGGCGCCGACCTCTACAACGAGGTGCGCCGCGACGTCTTCGACGACCCGAACTGGGGCCTCGGCGACGAGCACGACTGGTTCGCCGCCTCGCAGCGCGCCGGGGACCGCATCCTCGACGAGGCCAATCCGAACCTGCTCATCATCATCGAAGGCATCAACTGGACCGGGCTGCCCGTCGACGGCCTGCCGCACGAGCGGCCCACGCTGGAACCGGTGCGCGAGCTGTCGCACGAGCTGGCGAAGCCCGGCAAGCTCGTCTACTCGGCGCACTTCTACGGCTACACCGGCCCGAACCACAGCGGCGCCACCGGCACCGGCGAGACGCACGACCCGCGCTACCAGGACATGTCGCGCGAGGAGCTCTACGACGTGCTGCGCAGGCAGGCGTTCTTCGTCACCGAGGACGGCAAGCCCTACACCGCACCGCTGTGGATCAGCGAGTTCGGCATCGGCCGCGGCGAGCAGGACGCCAAGGCGCGCGAGTGGTTCGCGAACTTCACCGACTTCATGGTGGACGAGCACGCGAACTTCGCCTACTGGCCGCTGGTCGGCTGGCAGGAGGGCGGCGAATCCGACGGGTGGGGACTGGTGCAGTGGGACCAGGACGGGAACCGGATCTCCGTCGACGACGGGGACTGGAGAGCAGAAGCCTGGCACCACCTGACCGACGGCTGAGGTCTCGTGTTTCCGCTCCTGTTGCTCGGGGGCGCCGGTGGCGGAACCTCAGCCGGTCCCTCGCGGCGGGATCGATTTCACCGGTGGCTCCGCCACAGGAGAAATCGCTGTCCTCGCGAGGAACCAGCTGAGAACCCGCTGCGGTGCCGGGTGCTCGGGTGGCCGCTGCTCAGCGGCTGCGCCGCTGACGAGACCAGGATCCGGGGCGCAGGTCCGGGAACCCGTCGGGTAGGTGCCGGTGGTCCGGGTGGGCTTTGCGCCGCCCCGCGCTGGGCCGGCCGGGTCATCAGTCCGCAGTGGATCGCTCGGCCGTTCCTTCGTCCGCAATGGACTGCGCGAGTCCCCTCGCGGGAGGGGAACGGGCCGGGTCGCTACTGGCGGCACCGGCCCGCTCGCCCGATCAGAACGGCTTGAACTCGTGCACGTAGGTGCCCGGGTGGGTGGCGCCGTCCTGGCGCACCACGCCGAAGTCGTGCGACCACGGGATCCGCAGCGGGTCCTCCTGGCCCGGCGGAATGGTGACCAGCTCGGTCGGCCGCCACGCCTCGGGGCTGTGGTCCGGGAGCACCGTCAGCTCCGCGATGCCCCGCTCGCCTGCCGTCAGCAGGTACCCGGGATCCCCGTCGTCCACCCGCGGCACCGAATAGGTGGGCCCGTGCACCGGGTCGTCCGGCCCGACGAGGTCGACGCCCGGCGCACCGCGCAGGACGCACTCGTGGTCGGAGGTGTTCGTGTACTCCAGCTGGATGCGCAGCTGCCCGGAGCCGTCGTCGAGGACCCCGCCGAACCTGGCGTCCAGATCACCGGTGCCGCAACGCGGGGTGTCGATCGACGCGGTGCGCACGGCATCGCTCCCGGCGGCGGACTGGGCGCCCAGCGCCGACTGGCCCGCTTGAGCTCCGGCTCCGCACGCCGTCATCGTCAGCGCCGTGCCCGCCAGCGCCAGCGCCCCCAGGGTGGTCCGCAGCATGTCGTGCTCCTCTCCTCGCGGGAGCCCGGTGCTCCCGCCCGCTGCTGGTAGGACGTCCGGGGGTGCACCGGGTTGCCCCGGGTGATCGACGAGCCCGGGTGATCGACGAGCCGTGCGCCGTCGTCGCGGGCGCGGGCCGCGCCGCCGATCTCGGCCCGGCTACCGTGGTGCGCCGACCGGAGAGCCCCGGTCGGGGAGCGGAGGGCGAGCGGATGCCGGGACGACGAGTGCTGGTGACGGGGGCGACCGGTGTCGGCAGCACGACCCTGGGGCGTGCGCTGGCCGTCGCCTGGGCGGTGCCGCACGCGGACGTCGACGACTACCTGTGGCTGCCCACTTCGCCGCCGTACACCGACAAGCGTCCGGTGGCGGCCCGCGTCGCGCTGATGCGATCGATGTTCGTGCCCCGGCCCTCGTGGGTCCTGTCGGGCACGCTGCGGGGGTGGGGCGACGAGGTGATCGCCGAAGCGGACGCCGTCGTGTTCCTCACCGCCCGCACCGACGTCCGCCTCGAACGGCTGCGGCGGCGCGACGTCGTCCGCTACGGCGCCGCCGTCGACGCGGGCGGCGGCCTGGAGGCCGCGCACCACGACTTCCTGTCCTGGGCGGGCGAGTACGACGACACGGACGTGCCCGGCCGTCGCAGCGCGGACGAGGCCTGGCTGGCCGGGCTGCACCAGCCCGTCCTGCGGCTGTCCGGCGAACGCCCGCTGGACGACCTGCGCGCCGACGTCCTCGACCGGCTCGGCGACGTCGACCTGCGCTGACGCGTCACCGGTCGTCGTCGAGCGCGGCCGCTTCCTCCGGGGTGGGGGCGGTGCCGCCGAGGTGCGCCGGGAGCCACCAGCGGTCGTCCTCGCCCTCGGGCCGGGCCGGATAGCCCGCCTGGAGGTCGTCGAGGATCGTGGACATGCGGGCGCGCAGCGCCTCGCTCAGCACGTCGGGGTCGTCGTCCGAGCCCGGGTGGAACGGTTCGCCCGCGTGGATGTGGATCGGGACGTGCCGCTTGGTGAGCGTGCGCGGCCTGCTCTTCGTCCACAGCCGCTGGGTGCCCCACAGCGCCATCGGCACGACCGGCACGCCCGCGTCGGCGGCCATCCGCACCGCGCCGGACTTGATCGGCTTCACCGTGAACGAGCGGCTGATGGTCGCCTCCGGGAACACGCCCACGACCTCGCCGGCGCGCAGCCGCGCGACCGCCTCGTCGTAGGAGGCCCGGCCCGCGGACCGGTCCACCGGGATGTGGTGCATGCCGCGCATCAGCGGACCGGCGATCCGGTGGTCGAAGATCTCCTTCTTGGCCATGAACCGCACCAGCCGCGAGGAAGGCTGCGCGCCCAGACCGCAGAAGATGAAGTCCAGGTAGCTGACGTGGTTGCAGGCGATCACCGCACCACCGGTGCGCGGGATGTGCTCGGTTCCCGTCACGCGCAGGCGGTTGTCCAGCACGCGGAACATGGTCTTCGCCGCCAGCACCACCGGCGGGTACACGATCTCGGCCATCGCGTCAGGCTACGCACGCGTAGGTTCGGGGCGCGCCCGCGTGCGGCCGCCGTCACATCCGGGGGCGGGGGCGCGGTCGCGCATCCCGCGCGTCGCCCGGGCGCGGAGCACACCTCGGCGATCCATCGCAGGTCTGGTCGTGCAACGTCTTTCGCCGGAGAGCACCGAGTCGGATTTCTTCGCGCGGGTGGAGTGCGCGATCTTTCGTCGGTAGGGGGCAATCCGATGGTCGTTCTTGTCTCTCTTTGCGTGAGATCGTCTTGAGTTGATGGTTTCCAATTGGAATAGCGGGATGTGAATCGGGGGTCGGGAGTGGAGTCGGCGCGCGTGCACATCGGATCGGGGCGGGTTCGAGCGGGATGGGCCCTCGGTGGGGAGTCGGATCTCCCTGCATCACAACGGAAATCGGACGAGGGGGCGCGTTCGGATCGACCCGAGATGTCTTCAGGTCAGGTGGAATTCGCCCGGATGCCGAAGAAGATCATTCGATCGGGAACCCCCGTCGGAGAAAAAAACTACCCGGTCGGGTAACGGCGTGGCCAACGGGTGGATAGTGCCTTTTTCGCTTTCTAGCCTCGGTTCGGCGGCGCCGGTGCAGATCTCCCCGGCGGGTGCCACTTTTCCGAATTGACGTCGATGGTCGCGAGGACACCGAGGATCAGATGGGCACCGAATCCACCACCCCGCCGCACCAGGGCAAGATCGCGATCATCGGGATCGGCTGCCGCTTACCCGGCGGTGCGGGCACCCCGAGCGCGTTCTGGCGCAACCTGGCCGAAGGCAGGGACTGCCTCACCCCCACGCCGCACGACCGCTACGACATCGGCACGCTGCGCAGCGGCGATCCGGCGAAGGCCGGCCGCCTGGTCGGCGGTCGCGGCGGCTACATCGACGGATTCGACGAGTTCGACCCGGCGTTCTTCGGCATCAGCCCGCGTGAAGCCGCGCACATGGACCCGCAGCAGCGGAAGCTGCTGGAGGTGACCTGGGAGGCGCTGGAGGACGGCGGCCAGCGCCCGGCCGACCTCGCGGGCACCGACGTCGGCGTCTTCATCGGCGCCTTCACCCTCGACTACAAGATCCTCCAATTCGGGGACCTGGACTTCACCACCCTCGCCGCGCACACCGCGACCGGCACGATGATGACGATGGTGTCGAACCGCATCTCGCACTGCTTCGACTTCCGCGGGCCCAGCGTCTCGATCGACACCGCGTGCAGCTCCTCACTGGTGTCCGTGCACCTCGCCTGCAACAGCCTGCGCAGCGGGGAGAGCGAGCTCGCGGTGGTCGGCGGCACCTCCCTCCAGCTGGCCCCGCAGTACACGATCAGCGAGACCCGCGGCGGCTTCCTGTCCCCCGAAGGGCTGTCCCGCACCTTCGACGCCGCCGCCGACGGCTACGTGCGCTCCGAGGGCGTCGCGGCCGTGGTGCTCAAGCGGCTCGCCGACGCCGAACGGGACGGCGACCCGATCTACGCGCTCGTCACCGGTTCGGGCGTGAACCAGGACGGCCGCACCGGCGGCATCACCGTGCCGGACGGGGACCGGCAGGCGGAACTCGTCGAACGGGTCTGCGCCGAGGCAGGCCTGCTGCCCGGCGACCTGCAGTACGTGGAGGCGCACGGCACCTCCACCCCCGTCGGCGACCCCATCGAGGCGAACGCGCTCGGGCGAGCCCTCGCGCACGGCCACCGGGACGGCGACGAACGCTACGTCGGTTCGGTGAAGACGAACATCGGGCACACCGAGGCCGCCGCCGGAGTCGCCGGGCTGATCAAGGTCGCGCTGTCGGTGCGCGAGCGCCGGATCCCGCCGCACATCAACCTGAACACGCTCAACCCGGGTATCGACCCGGCCGCGCAGCCGTACCGGATTCCGCAGCGGCTGACCGACTGGCCCGCGCACGACGGGCCGGCCCGCGCCGGGGTCAACTCCTTCGGCTTCGGCGGCACCAACGCGCACGTCCTCGTCGAAGAGGCCCCCGCGCCGCAACCGGTCGACGACGTCCCCGCCGGCCCGAACGTGCTGCCGATCAGCGCGCGCGACGAGGAATCGCTGTGGCGGCGGGTCCAGGCCATCCGCGCCGGGCTGGACGAGGTCGACGAGCCCGGGCTGCGCGACCTCGGCTACACCCTCGCCCGCCGCCGCCAGCACCACGAGGCCCGGCTCTGCGTCGTGTACACCTCGGCCGACGCGCTGCGCGCGCGGCTGGACGCGCACCTGCGCGGCGACGCCGAACCCCGGGTCGTCGCCGACCGCCGCCGGGACACCGGCGGACTGGTGTGGGCGTTCAGCGGCATGGGCCCGCAGTGGTGGGCGATGGGACGGGAGCTGTTCGACGCCGAACCGGTGTACCGGGAGGCCGTGGAGCGCTGCCACGCGGAGATCCGGGAGCTCGCCGGGTGGTCGCTCATCGACGAACTCCGCGCGCCCGCGGCGGAATCGCGGATGGACGACACCTGGCTGGCGCAGCCCGCGAACTTCGCCGTGCAGGTCGGGCTGGCCGCGCTGTGGCGGCACCGGGGAGTGCACCCGGACGCGATCGTCGGGCACAGCACCGGTGAGATCGCCGCCTTCCACGAAGCGGGCGTGTACTCGCTGCGCGACGCCACCACCATCGCGCTCCACCGCAGCCGGTTGCAGCAGCGGCTCACCGGCACCGGCACGATGCTCGCCGTCGCGCTGGACGAGGCCGCCGCGCTCGACCGGATCCGCGATCGCGGCGACCGCATCTCGGTGGCCGCCGTGAACGGCCCGGCCGCCAGCACGCTGGCCGGCGACGCCGACGCGCTGCGCGCGCTCGCCGCCGAACTGGAGGCCGAGCACGTCTTCGCCCGGATGCTCGACGTCGAGGTGCCGTACCACAGCCCGCGGATGGACCCGATCGAGGACGAGCTGCTGGCCGCGCTGGCCGACATCCGGCCGCAGGAGGCGCGGATCCCGCTGGAGCTGACCGCGGCGGAGCACCGGGCGCGCGGTTCCGAACTGGACGCCGAGTACTGGTGGCGCAACGTCCGCGAACCGGTCCGCTTCCGCGCCGCCGTCGACCGGCTGATCGCCGCGGGCCACCGCACCTTCCTGGAGATCGGCCCGCACCCCGTGCTGTCCCACCCGATCCGGGAATGCCTGGCGCACCACGAGGTCGACGGCGTCGCGCTGCCGTCGATCCGGCGCCGCGAGGACGAGGTCGAATGCGCGCTCACCTCGCTCGCCGCGCTGCACACCCGCGGCATCGACGTCGATTGGTCCCGGCTGCACCCGGCCGGCCGGGTCGTCGCGCTGCCCCCGTACCCGTGGGCGCGGGACCGCTACTGGACCGAACCCGAGCCGGTCGCGCAGATCCGGCTCGGGCGGGTCGACCACCCGCTGCTCGGTCGCAGGCTGGCCACCGCCGAGCCCGGCTGGGAACTCGCGCTCGACCTCGAACGGCTGCCGTACCTCGACGACCACCGCATCCAGGGGACCGTCGTGTTCCCCGCCGCCGGGTACGCGGAGATGGCCGCGCAGGCCGTCCGCGCCCTCACCGGCGACGACCGCGTGCTGCTGCGCGACCTGGAGTTCCGCCGCGCGCTGTTCCTCGCCGACGGGGAGGTCGGCAAGGTGCAGCTCGCGCTGTCCGGGGAGGACGCCCGGTTCACCATCGCGACGTCCGGCGGCGAGGACCGGCGCACGGTGCACGCGAGCGGCTCCGCGGGAACCGGCGGCGGCTTCGGCGGCGGAGCCGGCGAGGTGCCGGACTGGTCCGCGCTGCGCGGACCCGACCGGCGCCACCTGGACCGGGAGTCCTGCTACGCGGCGCTGGACGCGGCCGGCTACCAGTACGGGCCCGCGTTCCGGGCGATCGAGCAGGTGTGGCTCGGCGAGGACGAAGCGCTGGCCCGGATCGTGCCCACCGAGCAGGCGGCCGACGCGGCCGCGCACCACGCGCACCCCGTGCTGCTGGACGCCTGCTTCCAGACCCTGCTGGTGCCCGAGGTGCTGCGCGACGGCGGTGGGAGCGGCGGCATCCGGCTGCCGCTGTCGCTGGCGGAGCTGCGGCTCGACCCGGTCGGGGACCGGCCGATCTGGGTGCACGCGCGGATCACCGCGCGCGAGGGCGGCGACCTCGTCGGACGCCTCGCGCTGTTCACCGACGAGGGCGCCCCGCTGGGTCACATCGACGGTTTCCGGGCGGGCGACGTGGAACGGACCGGTTCGCTGGCCCGCCGGACCATCGACAACTGGCTGGCCGAACCGGTGTGGCAGCCGCTTCCCCTGGACGCGGCGGATGACGCGGGCGGCCGCTGGCTGGTGTTCGCCGACCGCAGCGGCGTCGGCGCGGCGCTCGGCGCCCGGGTCACCGCGGGCGGCGGCAGCTACCACCTGGTGCGGCCCGGAACGCGCTACCGGACCGGCCGGGCGGAATCCGAGGTGCGGCCCGGGGACCGGGACGACCTGCAACGGCTGTTCGACGAGCTCGGCGGCGACGCCCCCGACCACGTGCTGCACCTGTGGAACCTGGACCTGCCCGGGATGGAGCCGCTGGACCGCGCGGAGTTCGACGCGCAGGCCGACCTCGGCGGCTACTCGCTCATCGCGCTCGCCGACGTGCTGCAGCAACGGCGTTGCGCGGCGCAGCTGCACGTGGTGACCCGGGGCGCGCAGGCCGTCGTGCCCGGCGACGTGCCCGCCCCGCTGGGCGCCCCGGCGTGGGGCATCGGCCGGGTGCTGCGCCAGCAGGAAGCGGTGCGCAACCGCGGGAAGCTGGTCGACCTCGATCCGGGCCGCCCCGACGTCGAGACCGACGCCGCCGACGTGCTGCGCGCCGTCGCCGCGCCCGCCGAGGACGAGATCGCGGTGCGCGGCACCGAGTTCCGCACCGCACGGCTGCGCCCCGCGCAAGACCTCTCGACACCGCTGCCGATCGCACTGCGGCCGGACGGCACCTACCTGGTCACCGGCGCGTTCGGCGCCCTCGGTCGGCTGCTGTGCCGCACCCTGGTCAAGCGCGGCGCACGGCGGCTGGTGCTGATCAGCCGCTCCGGAGTGCCGGAACGCGCCGACTGGCGGACGGTCGCCCCGGACTCCGCGGCGGGTGGCCGCATCCGCTTCGTCCGCGAATTGGAAGCGCTCGGCGCGCAGCCCGACGTCGTGCGCCTCGACATCACCGACGAGACCGCGCTGGGCGAGTGGCTCGCCGAACACCGCCGTCGCGAACCGCAGCCGATCCGCGGCGCCTTCCACCTCGCCGGAAACCTGCGCGACGCGCTCGTGGCCGACCTGGACCGGGAGGCCTACCGCGCGGTGCACGACCCGAAGGTCATCGGCGCGCAGCTGCTGCACCGGCACCTGCGGGATGAGCCGCTGGAGCACTTCGTGCTGTTCGCCTCGATCGCCTCGCTGCTCACCACCGCGGGCCAGACGAACTACGCGGCGGGCAACGCGTTCCTCGACGCGCTGGCGCACCACCGGCGCGCGCTCGGGCTGCCCGCGCTCAGCATCGACTGGGGTCCCTGGGCCACCGGCATGATCGAGGAGCAGGGGCTCGTCGAGCACTACCGGAACGCGCGCGGCATGAGCTCGCTGACCCCCGAGGGCGGGATGGCCGTGCTGGAACGCGTCCTGGGCGAGCGGCAGGCGCAGCTGGTCGTCGCCACCGTCGTCGACTGGCCCACCTTCCTCGCCTGGTACCCGGTGGCGCCGCCGCTGGTCGCCGAGCTCGCGGCCGCCGCCGACACCGCCGGACCGGCCGAGACGGCGGGTTTCCTCGACGTGTTCCGCACCGCCGAACCCGGGCGGCGCCGCGAGCTGCTGACCGAGCGCTTCACCGCGCTGGTGGCCGGCGTGCTGCAGGTGCCGCCGGAGTCGGTGGCCGAGCAGGACGGGCTCACCGCGCTCGGCCTCGACTCGATGCTCGCGATGGAGCTGCGCGCGCAGATCCAGGCGGAGCTCGGCGTCGCGCTGCCGGTCGTCGCGCTGCTCGGCAACACCCCGGTGCGCGAGCTCGTCGAGCAGGTCCACGAGGAGCTCGCCGCTACCGCGGGCGAGGACCGGGAAGCGGTGGCGGTGGAGGTGATCCGCGACGAGCACCGCTTCCCGCTCACCCAGAACCAGAAGGCGCTGTGGTTCCTCAAGCAGCTGCACCCCGACGGGTTCGCCTACAACATCGGCGGCGCCGTCGAGGTCCGCATCGAACTGGAGCCGGACCTGCTGGAGCGGGCGTTCGCCACCCTGGTGGACCGGCATCCGAGCCTGCGCGCCAACTTCCTGCTGCACCGCGGTGAACCCGTGCAGGTGATCGCGCCGGAAGCGGTGCCGGACTTCGCGGTCGTCGACGTCCGCGGCCTGGACTGGGACGAGGTGCACCGCAGGATCGTCGAGGCCTACCGCGAGCCCTACGACCTCGAACGCGACCCGCTGATCCGGTTCCGCCTGTTCCAGCGCGCACCCGATCGCTGGGTGCTGGTGAAGGCCGTGCACCACATCATCTCGGACGCGATCTCCACGTTCACCTTCATCGAGGAACTGCTCGCCCTGTACGAAGGGCTGCGGCGCGGCGAACCCGCCCGGCTGGCCCCGGTGGGCGCGACCTACCTGGACTTCCTCAACCGGCAGAACGAGTTCCTCGCCGGTCCGGACGCGCGGCGGATGCTGGACCACTGGCGCGCGCACCTGCCGGAACGGGTCGAGGTGCTGAACCTGCCGACCGACAAACCGCGCCCGCTGGTGCAGACGCACAACGGCGCCTCGGAGTTCTTCACCCTGGACGCCGCGCAGAGCGCCCGGGTGCACGAACTGGCGCGGGCGCACAACGTCACGCCGTTCGTGGTGCTGCTCAGCGCCTACTACCTGCTGCTGCACCGGTATTCGGGGCAGGACGACCTCATCGTCGGCAGTCCGGTCACCGGCCGCACCGCGCCCGAATTCGGTTCGGTGTACGGCTACTTCGTCAACCCGCTGCCGCTGCACGCGCACCTCGGCGGCGATCCGACGGTGGCCGAGCTGCTCGACCGAGTCCGCGCCACCGTGCTGGGCGGGCTGGACAACCAGGAGTACCCGTTCGTGCTGCTGGTCGAGCAGCTCGGGTTGCAGCACGACCCGAGCCGGTCGGCGGTGTTCCAGGTGATGTTCATCCTGCTGCACCACAAGGTCTCGGCCGAGCAGTACGGCTACCGGCTCGACTACGTCGAACTCCCCGAGGAGGAGGGCCAGTTCGACCTGACGCTGTCGGTGTACGAGGACGAGGCCGACCAGCGCTTCCACTGCGTGTTCAAGTACAACACCGACCTGTTCCTGCCCGCGACGGTGCGGCGGATGGCCGGGCACTACACCGCGCTGCTCGACGCGCTCACCGCGGCACCGGGCGCGGGGCGCATCGGGGAGCTGCCGATGCTCGGTGCTGCCGAGCAGGACCGCATCCTCGGCGAGTGGAGCGGCGCGGGCCGCTCGCCCGAGCTCGACGCCCCGGTGCACGAGCTGATCGTGGCGAGGGCCCGCGCGCATCCCGGTGCGGTCGCCGTCTCGCACCCCGAAACCGGCCGCCTGCTGAGCTACCGGGAGCTGGACGAGCTGTCCGAGCGGCTGGCGCGCGGCCTGCGGGCGCGCGGCATCGGGGAGGGTTCCGTCGTGGCGCTGTGCCAGGGGAAGAGCCCCGAGCTGATCGCCTCGGTGCTGGGCGTGCTGCGGGCCGGTGCCGCCTACCTACCGCTGGACCCGGGGCACCCGGCGGACCGGCTCGCGCTCGTCGTGCGGCACTCCGAAGCGGCGCTGGTGCTGGGCGACGAGCCGGTGCGAGCGGTGCTCGGGACGACGGCGGAGGTGCTGACCCCGGCGGAGCTCGCCGCGGAGGCCGTCGGCGCTCCCGCCCCGGCCGAGGTGCGCGTCGGACCGGAGACACCGGCCTACGTCTGCTACACCTCCGGTTCCACCGGGGTGCCGAAGGCCGTGCAGGTCGGGCATCGCAACCTCGCGTCCGCGCAGGCGTCCTGGCAGCGCGAGTACGGGCTCGACGGCGACGTGCGGGTGCACCTGCAACTCGCCAGCCCCGCCTTCGACGTGTTCACCGGGGACCTGGTGCGAGCGCTGTGCTCCGGCGGCACCCTGGTGCTCGTCGACCGGGAACTGCTGTTCAACACCGCGCTGCTGCACCGGACGATGGTGCGGGAACGGGTGGACTGCGCCGAATTCGTGCCCGCGGTGGTGCGGGGTCTGCTGGAGCACTGCGAAACCCGGGGCGCGCGGCTGGACTTCCTGCGGGTGCTGGTCGTCGGCTCCGACGTGTGGAAGGTCGAGGAGTACCGGCGGCTGCGCGAGCTGTGCGGGCCGGGCACTCGGGTGATCAGCTCCTACGGGGTCACCGAGGCCACTGTGGACAGCACCTGCTTCGAGGGTTCCGCCGAAGGCCTGGAACCGGGGCAGCCGGTCCCGATCGGCACCCCGCTGCCGAACACCGCCTGCTACCTGCTGGACGAGCACGAACGCCCGGTGCCGGCGGGCGTGACCGGGGAGCTGTGGATCGGCGGGGACGCGGTCGCCGCCGGCTACCGGGGCGATCCCGCGCAGACCGCCGAGCGGTTCCGCACGATCTCCCCGCACGGCGAACCGGTGCGCTGCTACCGGACCGGCGACCTGGCCCGCTGGGACGCGGACGGCGTGCTGCACCTGCTCGGGCGGGCCGACTCGCAGATCAAGGTGCGCGGGCACCGGATCGAACTCGGCGAGGTCGAAGCGCACCTGGCCGCCTGGCCGCAGCTCAAGCGGGTCGTGGTGGTGGCGCGCCCCGACTCCGGCGGGGAGACCGCGCTGTGCGCCTACTGCGTGCCGGTGGACGGCGCGGAGCTGGACCGGCGCGGCCTGCGCCGCCACCTGGCCGAGCACCTGCCCACCTTCATGATCCCGGCGCACCTGGTGGAGCTCCCGGAGCTGCCGCTGACGGTGAGCGGGAAGGTGGACTTGGACGAGCTGCCCGCGCCCGCGGCGGTGCGGACCCGCGACCACGAGCCCACCACGACGCTGTTCGAGGAGCGGATGGCCGCGCACTGGCGGGCCCTGCTCGGCCTCGACCGGGTCGGGCTGCACGACGACTTCTTCGAGCTGGGCGGCAGTTCCATCAAGCTGATCGAGCTGATCCACCACGTGCAGGCCGAGTTCGACATCACCGTCGCGGTGGGCGAGCTGTTCAAGACCACCACGCTGCACGGCATGGCCAAGACCGTCGAGCACGTGATCACCGGGCGGCTGCCGGGATCGCAGCCCTACGTGCGGTTCAACGAGGGCCGCGGCGAAGCGCTGTGCTGCTTCCCGCCGGTCGGCGGGCACGGGCTGGTGTACCGCCAGCTCGCCGGGCGGCTCGACGAGCACGAGCTGATCGGGTTCAACTACCTCACCGGTGCGGACAAGATCGCCCGCTACGCGGACCTGGTCGAGGCGTTCCAGCCGGAGGGCGCCTGCCGGCTGCTCGGCTACTCGCTGGGCGGGAACCTGGCGTTCGAGGTCGCGGTCGAGCTGGAGCGGCGGGGCAGGCGGGTCACCCGGGTGATCATCGTCGACTCCTACCGCATCGCGGAGCCGTTCGACGTCGGCGACGAGCAGCTCGCGGAGTTCGAACGGGAACTCGCCGAGCACCTGCGCAGGCACACCGGGACCGACGTGGTCGCGGCGGAGACGCGCGACCAGGCTCGGGAGTACCTGGAGTTCTGCGGCCGCACTCCGAACACCGCGGTGCTCGACGCACCGATCACGGTGCTCAGCGACCCGTACAACCTCCCGATCCACCTCACCGGGGAGGAAGGCGGCTGGCAGGACCGCTCGCGGCGCGGAGCCGAGGTGCTGCGCGGCTCCGGTGCGCACGCGGACATGCTCGACCGGGAGCACGTGGGCGCGAACGCGGATCTGGTGCGCGAGGTGCTGGCCGGGGGTGCCGCCGATGTCGCCTGAGACCTCAGCCGGGGACGCGCCCAGCGTCATCGTCATCGGCGGCGGCATCGCCGGGCTGGCCACCGCCTGCTACGCGCGGATGAGCGGCTTGCGCACGCAGGTGTTCGAGAAGCACGTGCTGCCCGGCGGCTGCTGCACCGCGTGGGGCCGGGACGGCTACATCTTCGACTACTGCATCGAGTGGCTGCCAGGCACCGCGGCCGGCAACGAGGCCCACCGGGTGTGGCGGGAGCTCGGCGCGCTGGACGGCAAGAGCATCACCAACTTCGAGATGTTCAACCGGGTCGTCGGCACCGACGGCAGGGAGGTGACCTTCTACAACGATCCGGACCGGTTGGAGCGGCACCTGCTGGAGGTCTCGCCGGCGGACTCCCGGCCGATCCGCTCCTTCTGCCGGGACCTGCGCCGGTTCCTGGCCGCGGCGGACTTCCCCTTCCTGGTCCCGGGGCCGTTGCAGACGCGGCGGCAGAAGCTGGCGGCCCTGGCCCGGATGCTGCCCGCCGCATCGCTGTACCGGCGCACCGCGACCGCCGACATGCCGAGCTTCACCGGCGGGCTGCGGGATCCGCTGCTGCGGCAGGCGTTCCCGTTCATCTTCTTCCAGGACCACGGTCGTTTCCCGCTGCTGCCGTACCTGCTCAACATGGCCGCGGCCCACCACGGCAACGCGGGGTTCCCCGAGGGCGGGTCGCTCGGGCTGGCGCGCTCGGTCGAGCGGCGCTACCTCGACCTCGGCGGGGACATCCGCTACCGGGCCAGGGTGGAGCGGATCCTGGTCGAGGACGGCCGTGCGGTGGGGGTGCAGCTGCGCGACGGGACCCGGCACCACGCCGACCACGTCGTGTCGGCCTGCGACGGGGCGACGACGATCTACCGGATGCTGGCGGGCCGCTACACCGGTCCCGTGGTCGACCGGCTCTACGAGGATCTGCTGCACCGGCCCGAGGAGGTGTACCCGGGAGTCCTGTCGGCGTTCGTCGGCGTGGACGGGGAGCTCCCGCCCGACACCCCGCACAGCACCACCTACCTGCTGTCCGAACAGGACTGCGCGGCGCTGCCCGGGGTGGCGCAGCGCAGCATCGTGGTGCAGTTGCGGTCGAAGTACTGGGCGGGCTGCGCCCCGCCGGGCAAGTCCTTGCTGCACTGCACGTTCTTCACCGACTTCGGGTCCTGGCGGGAGCTGCGCCGGTCGAACCGACGGGAGTACCGGGCGCGCAAGGAGCGGGTCGCCACCTTCGTCCGCTCCTTCCTGGAGCGCCAGTACCCGGGCCTCGACGAGCGCGTCGAGTCGGTCGACGTGGCCACGCCCGTCACCCAGCACCGCTACACCGGCAACTTCGCGGGCAGCATCCTCGCCTGGAAGTCCTTCGGGGCGGCCGACGACCTGCTGGCGCAGCTGGTCGACCGGGACCGGATGCGGTTGCCCGGCCTGCGCGGGTTCTCGATGGCAGGGCAGTGGGTCGGCGGCGGTGGCCTGATCCGGGCGGCTTCCTCGGGCAGGCACGCCGCGCAGTTCCTCTGCCAGGAGCTCGGGGTGCCGTTCCGCGCGTGGGAGAGCGATCAGCAGCAGGAGCCGTGGGACCCCGGGATGCTCGGCGAACTGCCGCTGCTGGACCGGAAGCCGGCTCGGCACGACGGGAGGGGACAGCGGTGAACCGCGAAACGATGATCATCATCGGTGGTGGCCTGGGCGGGCTGTCCACCGGTTGCTACGCGCAGATGAACGGCTACCGCTCGCGGATCTTCGAGATGCACGAGATCCCCGGCGGCTGCTGCACCGCGTGGGACAAGGGCGACTTCACCTTCGACATCTGCGTGAGCTGGCTGCTCGGCAACGGGCCGGGCAACGAGATGCACCAGATCTGGCTGGAGCTCGGTGCCCTGCAGGGCAAGGAGATGCGGCACTTCGACGTGTTCAACGTGGTGCGCGGGCGGGACGGGCGATCGGTGTACTTCTACTCCGATCCGGACCGGCTGCAGGCGCACCTCACCGAGCTGTCGCCCGCGGACGCGCGGCTGATCCGGCACTTCTGCAACGGGCTGCGCAAGTTCCGGAAGGCGATCACCGTCTACCCGTTCCTCAAGCCGGTCGGGCTGATGGGCCGGTTCGAGCGCTGGCGGATGCTCGCCTCGTTCCTGCCGTACGTCAACGTCATCCGCACCTCGATCACCACCCTGATGACGGACTACTCGGCGAAGTTCCGGGATCCGCTGCTGCGGGAGGCGTTCAACTTCGTCCTCTACGAGAAGCACCCGGCGTTCCCGGTGCTGCCGTTCTACTTCCAGCTCGCCTCGCACGCGAACCGCGCGGCGGGCGTGCCGGAGGGCGGGTCGCAGGGGCTGTCGGACTCCATCGAACGGCGCTACCAGCGGCTCGGCGGGCAGATCACCTACAACGCCAAGGTGACCGAGGTGCTGGTGGAGGACGACCGCGCCGTCGGGGTGCGGCTCAGCGACGGCAGCGAGCACCGCGCCGACATCGTCGTGTCGGCCTGCGACGGGCACACCACCGCGATGAAGCTGCTCGGCGGCCGCTACCTCACCGACACGCACCGGCGGCTCTACGGGAAGACCATCGACGAACCCGGCATGA
This sequence comes from Saccharopolyspora sp. NPDC047091, assembly GCF_040643635.1. Taxonomy (NCBI): domain Bacteria; kingdom Bacillati; phylum Actinomycetota; class Actinomycetes; order Pseudonocardiales; family Pseudonocardiaceae; genus Saccharopolyspora; species Saccharopolyspora sp. NPDC047091. Next base: position 3,965 of record NZ_JBEYUS010000044.1, on the reverse strand, counting down.
TCTTCCCCGGCTACTTCGCGCTGTTCCTCGGGCTGGACCGGCCGTTCCCCGACGGCGACCCGTGCACCACGCACCTGCTCGACGAGGACGTGGCGTCGAAGCTGATCGGGCTGCGCCACCCGAGCATCAACGTGCAGTTCCGCAGCACGCACTACCCGGAGCTCGCGCCGCCGGGCGGAGCCGTCGTGTACGCCACCTACTTCTGCGACATCGAGCCGTGGCGGGAGCTCAGCACCGGTCCGGAGCAGCGCAGCCGGGTCCGGCACGGCGCCGAGGTGCATACCCTCTCGGTGCGTCGCGGCACCGCGTACTACGCGGCGAAGCGGCAGGTGAAGGACGCGCTGGTCGACTACCTCGACACCTGCCACCCCGGGCTGCGGGACGCCGTGGTCACCAGGGACATCTCCACCCCGCTCACCCAGGTCCGCTACACCGGCAACTACGACGGCACCGTCCTCGGCTGGCAGCCGTTCGTGGACGGCGGCGAGGACATGGAAGTGGAGATCAAGAAGCACGGGCCGCGCCTGCCCGGGCTGGCGAACTTCTACCTGTCCGGGGTGTGGGCCACGACCGGCGGCCTCATCCGGGCCGTCGGCGCGGGCAGGCAGGTCATGCACTTCGTCTGCCGCGACGACGGCAAGGAGTTCACCGCGCACGTCGACGAATCCGCACCGCCGCCCACCCACCGGCTCATCCCGGTCGGGCCGGACGCACCCCGGCAGGCCGTGGCGGCCGAGCCGGCCCCGAAACGAGGAGCCTGAGGTGAAGATCGAGAAATGGGTCATCAGCGAGCACGCGGAAGGCGTGCCCGCGGTGGACCGGATGTACGAGAAGGTCGTCGAGGACGTCGACGTCCGGCTCGGCCCCGAGGAGATGCTGCTGCGCGTCCGGTACGTGTCCCTCGACCCCTACCTGCACGGGATCACCTTGAACCTGCCGCTCGGCGAGCCCGCGGGCGGTGACTCGGTGCTGGAAGTGCTGGAGGCCGGGCCGCGCGCCCGGTTCGGGCCGGGCACCCTGGTGCAGGGCTGGGGAGGCTGGCGCAGCCACGTCGTCAGCACCGGTGCGGGCGGCACGCTCTTCCGGAGCCGGTTCCCGCTGGAGGTCCCGCCCTACCGCGAGCTCGACCCGGCGCACCACGACGAGGCGCTGCCGCTGTCCAGCGCGCTGGGCGTGTTCGGCGGGCCCGGCATGGCCGCGTGGGGAACGGTGACGAAGTTCCTCGACGTGCGGCCGGACGACACGGTGCTCGTCAGCGGCGCTTCGGGCGGGGTCGGCTCGCTCGTCGGCCAGCTCGCCAAGCTCGCCGGCGCCCGGGTGGTGGGCACGACCACCTCGCCGGAGAAGGTGCCGTACCTGCGGGGGCTCGGCTTCGACGAGGTGGTCGTCTACCGGCACGGCACTCCCACCGAGCAGATCCGCGCCGAGTTGGCCGCCGTGGCGCCGAACGGCATCGACCGGTACTTCGACAACCTCGGCGGCGCGATCACCGACGCCGCGTTCACCCTGCTCACCGTCGGCAGCCGGGTCGCGATCTGCTGGCAGTGGGCGCACCAGGTCGGCGGCGAGGAGCGCGGGCCGCGGCTGCTGCCGCTGGTGATGTACCCGCGCGCCACGATCCGCGGCGTCTACTCGCTGGAATGGCACACCGAGGAGAACTGGGCCGCGCTGCGGGCCGACCTCGGACCGCTCGTCCGCGCCGGGCGGCTCCGCCACGACCAGACCGTGTACCACGGGATCGACGCGATCCCGGACGCCTACGACAGCCTCTACCGCGGCAGCGCGGCCAATCGGGGAAAGGTGCTGGTGGAACTGTGAGCAGCGTGGAGGACACCCCGCGACCCGGCTCGGCCGAGGCCCCGCGGAGCTACCCGTTCGACCAACCGGAGCGGCTGGGCGTGCACCCGTCGTACGCGGAGCTGCGGCGCGACGACCCGGTGTCCCGGGTGCAGCTGGCCTACGGCGAACCGGCCTGGCTGGCGACCCGCTACGCGGACGTGAAGTTCGTGCTCGGCGATCCCCGGTTCAGCCGGGCCGAGGCGTTCGACCGGGACGAACCCAGCACCCGTCCGAAGGGCGCGATCGGCCGCCACATCCGCAGCGTGCAGTACCTGGACCCGCCGGAGCACACCCGCATCCGCAAGATCCTCAGCCACGCGTTCACGGTGCGCGCCATCGAGAAGCTGCGCCCGAGCGTGCAGCTCCTCGCCGACGGGCTCGTCGACCGGATGCTGGAGCAGGGTGGCACAGCCGACCTCGCGGAGGACTTCGCGCGCCCGCTGCCCGCGGGCGTGATCTGCGAGCTGCTGGGCGTGCCCTACGCGGACCGGCACGACTTCCAGACCTGGTCGGACGCCTTCATGTCCGTCGGCAGCCTCACCCCGGAGCAGATCCGGACCTATGCGACGCGGCTGCGGGAGTACGTCGCGGAGCTCATCGTGCAGCGGCGTGCGGAGCCGAAGGACGACCTGATGAGCGTCCTCGTCACCGCCCGCGACGTGGACGGGCGGCTCAACGACGACGAGCTGCTGTCGTTGGCGGTGGCGATCCTCGTCGGCGGGCACGAGACGACGGCCTCGCAGATCGCCAGCTTCATGTACGCCCTGCTGACCCGGCCGGAGCTGGTGTCCCGGCTGATCGCCGACCCGGAGCTCGTGGCGCCGACCGTGGAGGAGCTGCTGCGGTACGTCCCGCTGTTCTCGATGGCGGCGTTCCCGCGCTACGCCACCGAGGACGTCGAGGTGGGCGGGGTGCTCGTGCGCGCGGGTGAACCGGTGCTGGTGAGCCTGGTCTCGGCGAACCGGGACGAGTCGGTGTTCCACGACCCCGACGTGCTGGACGTGACGCGGAAGGAGGCGTCGCACCTCGGTTTCGGCCACGGCGCGCACTTCTGCGTCGGATCGCAGCTGGCGAGGCTGGAGCTGCAGATCGCGTTGCGCACCCTGCTGCGGCGCCTGCCGGGCTTGCGGTTCGCCACGTCCGAACAGGACGTGGAGTGGAAGCGCGGCCTGTTCACCCGCGGCCCGCTGCGCTTGCCGGTCACCTGGGACGGGGCCTGACCGCCCGCCGGATCAGGGGCGGGCGGCAGGCTCGCCCCTGATCACCAGGTCACCGGCAGGCGGTGCACGCCGTAGTTGACCGAGGCCGCGCGCAGCGGGACTTCGGCGGCGGGCACCGCCAGCCGCAGGCCGGGAAAACGCCGCAGCAGCCCGGAAAAGCCGAGCCGCAGCTCCACCCTGGCCAGTTGCGCGCCCAGGCAGTGGTGGATGCCGTGCCCGAACGCGAGGTGCCCGACCGCGGACCGGCCGAGGTCGAGCCGGTCGGGGTCCGGGAACCGCTCCGGGTCGCGGTTGGCCGCGGACAGCGACACGGTGACCGGTTCGCCCTCCCGGATGGTGTGGCCGCGCAGCTCGACGTCCTGCATCGCGGTGCGGGTGGTGCCGAACTGGTTGATCGTCAGGTACCGCAGCAGTTCCTCCACCGCGGTGTCGATCACCGCCGGGTCCGCGCGCAGCGCCGCGAGCTGGTCGGGGTGGGCGAGCAGGGCGTAGGTGCCGAGGCCGAGCATGTTCGCCGTCGTGTCGTCGCCGCCGGTGATGAGCATCGAGCTCATCGTCGCGATCTCCTCGTCGGACAGCGCTTCGTCGGTGAGCAGCGCGCTCACCAGGTCGTCGCCGGGTGCGGCGCGCTTGGCGCGCACCTGCTCCAGCAGCTCGGTCCACAGCGTGCCCCACGCCCGGCCGGTGCTCTCGGCGTCGTTCTCCAGCGCCAGCATCGCTTCGGTGGCCGCGCGCACCGAGCCGCGGTCGAGCCGTACCCCGAGCAGCGTGCCGATCACCTCGAAGGCGACCGGGCTCGCGAAGACCTCCACCCGCCGCCGAGCAGGTGCCGGGTGAGCGCTACGAGCACGGCATGCGCGTCAAGTGCTACGTCGTCGGCGTCTCCCGCAGCGCCCGCGGCCCGCA
>NZ_JBEYUS010000043.1:0-53913 GCF_040643635.1 Saccharopolyspora sp. NPDC047091 | reverse complement strand
GAGCCACCGGTGAAATCGATCCCGCAGCGAGGGAACAGCTGAGGTTCCGCCACCCGAGACCTGTGCAGCGGAAGCCGAGAGGAGAGAATTTCGTGCACTTCGCGTTCACCGAGGAGCAGTGGGGCCTCCGGCTGGCGGTGCGCGCCCTGCTGGACCGGGACGGCGGGCCGCACGTGCCCGCGCCACCGCCGGCGCCCGCGCCGGCCGGGCACGATCCGGAGCTGTGGCGGCGGCTCGGCGCGGAGATCGGTGCCGCCGGGCTGACCGTCCCCGAGGAGCACGGCGGCAGCGGCGCCACCCTGGTGGAGAGCTGCCTCGTCGCCGAGGAACTCGGGCGCAGGCTCGTCCCGTCCCCGTTCGTCGGCGGCACCGCGCTCGCCGTCGAAGCCCTGCTGGCCGCGGGCGATCCGGCGGCCGCCGACCGGCTGCTACCGGGCATCGCCGCCGCCGAGCGGCTGGTGGCGCTGGCGTGGGCCGAACCGGAGAACCCGTGGCGGGACGCGGGATTCGCCACCACCGCGCGGCTCGACGCGGGGAGGTGGCTGCTGGACGGGTGCAAGAGCTTCGTGCTCGACGGAGCCCGGGCGGACGCGTTCCTCGTCGTCGCGACCAGCCCGGACGGGCCCGCGCTGTTCGAGGTGGACGCGGCGGCGGTCGCGGTGCTGCCGCAGCCGACCGTCGACTCGACGCGGCCGCTGTGCGCGGTGGAGCTGGCGGCGGCGCCCGCTGTGCCGATCGGAGCGGCCGGACCGATCAGGGCGGCCGGACCGATCGGGGTTGCCGGGCCGACCGGGGCTGCCGGGCCGGTGCTGGCGCGCTGCCGGGACGCGGCGGCGGTGCTGCTCGCCGCCGAGTGCATCGGTGCCGCGGACCGGTGGCTCGGCGAGATCGTCGGCCACGTGCAGACCCGCGTGCAGTTCGGCAGGCCGATCGGCTCGTTCCAGGCGATCAAGCACCGGCTGGCCGACCTGTACGTGGCGGTGGAATCCGCCCGCTCGCTTTCGTACGCCGCGAGCTGGGCGGTCGGCACCCGCGACGAGCGCGGGTCCGCGTGGGCCTCGATGGCGAAGTCGCTGTGCTGCGAGACCTACCGGGACGTGGCCGCCGAAGGCGTCCAGCTGCACGGCGGCATCGGCATCACCTGGGAGCACGAGGCGCATCTGCACCTCAAACGCGCCCACGGCACCGCGCAGCTGTTCGGCACGCCCCGCGAGCACCGCCGCCGCCTCGAATCCCTCCCCGGCGCCCTGGGCTCGAGGTGAGTGGCCCACCGGACCGACGAGGCTGGGCGAATGGGCCACTCACCTGGCGAGGAAGCCGGTTCACCGCGGTGGCAGCGGGAACGGCAGCGGCGGCTCGGCGGCGGGCACCGGCACCGCGTCGGGGATCGGGGCGCGGGGGACGTTGGCGGAGCCGCGGACGTTGGTGGGGCTGTCCGGTGGTTCGGCGCAGTGGATGTCCGGGTTCGCCGGGATCGGCGTGGTGTCGTCGCCGAGCCGCCGCTCGGTGCCCTCGTAGCCCTTCTCGCAGGCCAGCGGGTTGAAGAAGTTGAGCACCACGCCCAGGTGGCCGCGCCCGTCGCCGTCCTGGGCGCTGTGGCTGGTCGCCGACATCATCGGCATCGCCACCAGCACGTTCTCCAGCGCGGGCCCGCGGACGTCGAGCAGCCGGACGGTGGTGAGCAGGTTCGCGGTGGTCGCGGCGAGCCCGCTGCCGCTGTCGCGCAGCAGCCCGTCGAGCTGTTCGGCGGCGGGCGGCGCGACGTCGGCGAGCCGCCGCAGGTCGGGGTCGGAGGCGCGCAGCTGCTCGGCGACCTGGCGCAGGCCGCGGCTGAACTCGATGATCTGCCCGGATTGCCGCTGCTGGGTGCGCAGCACCACGTCGGAGTTCGCCAGCAGCGCGGTGGTGCTCGGCAGGTTCCGGTCGGCGGCGGCGATGAGCGACCCGGTGCTGTCCAGCATCCGCTGCAGGTGCGGCCCGGTGCCCTGCAACGCGGTGCCGGATTCCGCGACGACGGTGCGCAGCGCGTCCAGCGGCACGTCCGCGACGAGCCGGTCCAGGTTCAGCAGCAGCGATTCCGGCGCGGGCGGCAGCTCGACGCGCTCGGCGGGGATCACCGATCCGTCCCGCAGCACCGGCCCGGGCTCGTCGTCGGGCCGCAGGTCGAGGTACTGCTCCCCCACCGCTGAGCGGTTCGCCACCGCGGCGCGCGCGTTCGCGGGGATGGGCGGGGCGGCGGAGTCGACGTGCAGGTCCAGCGCCGCTCCGCCATCGGTGAGCCGCACCCCGGTGACCCGCCCGACCGCCACTCCCCGGTAGGTGACCTCCGAGTTGGTGAACACCCCGCCGGTGTCGGGCACCTCCACCACGACGGCGTAGCCGCCCGCCCCGAACAACCGGTCCAGCCCCGCGTAGCGGGCGCCGGTGAACCCGATGCCGACGACGGCGATGAGCAGGAACAGCCCCAGCCGGATCTTCGTGGCCCTGCCGAACATCACGGCCCCCCGAGCGGGAGCGGTGCCCCGGAGCCGTCGGAGATCCCCGGCAGCGGCAGCAGCGGCCCGCTGCTGTTCGACAGGTTGCCGAGCACGCTGGTCAGGTCCAGGTCGAGGTCCACGTCGACGTTCACGAAATCCCCCTTGAGCGGCACCATCGCGTCCTCCGGGAACGGGTAGCTGGCCAGGTAGCCGATGGCCTTCGGCAGGTCGGTGCCCGCCTTCGCGAGTTCGCGCAGCGTGGGCGCGAGCGCTTCGAGGTCGGCGACCAGGTCGTCCCGGCTCGCGTCGGCGGTGCGCACCGCGACCTGGGAGAACCGGTCGAGGGACTGCAGCATCCGCACCAGGTCGCCGCGCTGCCGCTCCAGGACGCGCAGCCCGGGTTCGAGCCCGTCCAGCCCGGTGGTGAGGTCGTCGAGCTGTCCGCGCAGGTCGGCGGAGAGCCGGTTCACCCCGTCGAGGGCGCGGGTGATGTCCTGCTTCTGCGCGTCCAGCCGGGACACCGCTTCGTCCACTCTGGACAGGAGCGAGCGGACCTGCGGCTCGTTGCCGCCGAGCGCGCGGTCGAGTTCCTCGACGATGCCGTTGAGCTGCGCCACCCCGCCGCCGTTGAGCAGCAGCGACAGCGCGCCGAGCACCTCTTCGACCTGCGGGTTGCGGTCGGTGCGCTCCAGCGGGATCTCCGCGCCGTCGCGCAGCGCGTCGCGGGCGGGTTCGGCCGGTGGGGCGAGTTCGACGAACTTCTCCCCCAGCAGGCTGGACTGCCGCAGCCGCGCCTCGGCGTTGGCGGGCAGCCGCACGTCCCCGTTGACCACGAGGGTGACCACCGCGGTGGCGTTGTCCGGGGCGAGCCCGATGCCGCGGACCTTGCCGACGGGCACGTCGTCGACCTTCACCCCGGCCTGCGGCACCAGGTCGAGGACGTCGGCGAACCGCACCCGCACCTGGTACGGGTGGTCACCCAGGTCGGCGCCACCCGGCAGCGGCGCGTCCTGCAGCGGGGCGCCGCAACCGGTGACCAGCAGCAGCGCGCAGCACCCGAGCGCCCGGCGCATCACGGGCCACCGAGGCCGAGCGGCAGCGGCGGGAGCTCCCCGCGGGACAGGTGGTCGACCGCTTCGCCGGGCGAGGGCAGCGGGAGGACGCCGTCGAGCACCCCGGCCAGCTCCGCGCAGGTCCGCCCCAGCTCCGGCGGGACCTGGGCGGGCGCGGAGGTCTGCAGCAGCTTGCACACCAGCAGCACCGGCGGGAAGGTGAGCTCGTTGATGTTGGCGCGCACCGCGACGGTGCCGGAGGCGGCGTCGTAGGCGTTGATGAAGTTGCTCATCCCGGTCGGGGCGATGTCGAGCACTTCGCCGAGCGCCTCCCGCTGCTCCACCAGCGCCCGGGTCACGTCGGCGAGCTGGTCGACGTTGGCGGTCACCGAATCCCGGTTGTCCCGCACGAACCCGTCGAGCTCGGTGAGCGCGCCCGTCAGCGAGTGCAGCGCGGCGGCGGTCTGCTGCCGCTCGTCGGCGAGGAACCCGGCCACATCGGCGAGCCGGGTGTGGAAGTCCCGCACCTGCGCGTCGTTGGCAGCGAGGGTGGCGGTGAACTCGTTGAGGTGGTCGACGGTCGCGAACAGGTCGTCGTGCGAGCCGTCGAGGGTGGCGGACAGCTCGCCGAGCCGCCGCACGGTCTCGTTCAACGCGGCACCGTTGCCGTCGAGGTTCGCCGCGGCGGTGCCGAGCAGGTCCGACAGCGCCCCGTCCCGGTTGGCGCCGTCCGGCCCGAGGGCTTCGGTGAGCGCGTTGGCGCTGCGGTACAGGTCGTCGAGGTCGGCGGGGATCATGGTGCGGTCGGTGCCGAGCACCGCGCCCGCGGCCAGTTCCGGTCCGCCTTCGTAGGCGGGGGTGAGCTGCACGTACCGGTCGCTGACCAGGCTGGGCGCCACCACGACCGCGCCGGCCGCGGCCGGGATGCGGACCCCGCGGTCCACGCTCAGCTCCACCCGCACCCGGCCGCCGTCGGGCCGCACCGAGGCGACGTGGCCGACCTCCACCCCCAGCACCCGCACCGCGGACTGCGGGTACAGGCCCACGGCCCGCTCGAAGTAGGCGGTGATGCGGGTGCCGGGGTCGCGCAACACCCACCACAGCGCGCCGCTGATCAGCAGCACCAGCACGCAGCCGAAGGCCAGCAACGCGGTCATCGATCGCCGGTTCATCGCCCACCTCCCCGGAGGTCGCAGCCGTGCGGGTTCACCTGCAGCGGACCGGTGTCGACCGTCGGCGGGACGAGCCCGCACAGGTAGCCGTCGAACCAGCGCCCGTTGCCGACGGTGTTGTTGAACCCGGTGACGTAGGGCCGCAACGCGGCGATGGTGGCCGCCACCTGGTCCTGGTTGCGCTGCAGCATGGCGGTGACCTGCTGCAGTTCGCGCAGCGCCGGGTTCAGCCGCTGCTGGTTGTCGGCGATGAGCCCGCGCAGCTGCGCGGACAGGTCCTGGGTGCCGCGCAGCAGCGAGGCGAGGGAGTCGCGGCGCTGCTGGAGCTCGCCGAGCAGCAGGTTCCCGTCGCCGACGAGCCGGGCGACCTGCGCGTCGCGGTCGGCGGCGATGCCGCTGACGTCGGCGGCGTGGTGCAGCAGTTCGGCGAGCTGCTCGTCGCGGGAGGCGATGGTGCGGGACAGGGCGGCGAGCCCGTCCACGGCGCTGCCGAGGTGCTGCTCGCCGCCGCGCAGGCTCTCGGACAGCACCTGGAAGCTGCGCGCGAGCTGCTCGGTGTCCACCTGCCCGGTGCTGCGGGCGACCTGGTCGAGGGCGTCGGGGATGTCGAAGGGCACCTCGGTGCGCGCGTCGGGGATGACGCGGTTCGGGTCCTGCGGGTGCGCGCCGTCCGGCCGCAACGCCAGGTTCTTCGCGCCCAGCAGGGTTTTCAGCTGGATGGACGCGGTGCTGCGGTCCCCGACGGGCACGTCCTCGACGCGGAACCGCACCAGCACCCGGTTCCCGTCGAGCCGCACCTCGGTGACCTCGCCGACCCGCACCCCGGCGACCTCCACGTCGTCGCCCGCGTCGAGCCCGGCCGATTCGGTGAACCGAGCGGAGTAGGTGGTGCCGCCGAGCAGCGGCAGGTCGTTCGCGAAGAACGCCAGCAGCGCCACGGCGGTCAGCAGCCCGAGGGCGAGGACGCCGACGGTGGCCTGGTCGCGGTCGCGCAGCGCGGTGCTCATGGGCGGCACCTCTCGGGCATCCGGGTCGGGGGCAGCGGCAGCACCTGGGCGCGCACGTCGAGCCCGGAGATGCCGACGGTTCCGGTGAGGCGGCACAGGTAGAAGTTGAACCAGCTGCCGTAGCCGACGGTGCGAGTCAGCGAGTCGAGCCGTCCGGGCAGCGTCCGCAGGTCGTGCTCCAGCTGCGGCAGCCCGGCGTTGAGGTTCGCCGACAGGTCGCCGAGCGCGGCGACGTCCTCGCGCAACGGCGGGCGGGCGTCGCGCAGCAGCCCGGCGGTGGTGCCGGTGAGCTCGTCGAGGGCGCTCACGGCGTCGCCGATCGGCTCGCGTTGCGCGGCGAAACCGCTGACGAGGCGCTGCAGCGCGTCGACGAGCCCGGCGAGTTCCGGTCCACGGGCGCCGACCTGGGCGAGCACGGCGTTGAGGTTGTCGATGACCTGCCCGATGACCTGGTCCTTCTCGGCGAGCGTCCCGGTCAGCGATGCGGTGTGCGCGAGGATGCTCTGCACCGTGCCGCCTTCCCCTTGCAGCACCTGGACGAGTTCGCCGGAGAGCCGGTTGACGTCGCCGGGTTCGAGGGCGCGCAGCAGCGGCTGGAACCCGTTGAACAGCGCGGTGAGGTTCAGCGCCGGCCGGGTCTGGGCCACGGGCAGCACCGCGTCGGCGGGCAGCACCCGCTCGTCGGGTTCGAGGGCGGCGTCGAGGGAGAGGTAGCGCTGCCCGGCGAGGTTGCGGTACTTGACGGTGGCGATCGTGTCGGCGGGCAACCGCCGCGCCGCGTCGACCTGGAAGCGGGCCAGTGCCCGGCGCCCGTCGACGACCTCCAGCGAGGTGACCTGCCCGACCCGGACCCCGGCGATGCGCACCTCGTCGCCCTCGCCGAGCCCGGAGGCGTCGTCGAACTCGGCGGCGTAGCGGGTGCCGCCGCCGACGTCGGAAGCGGCGATGGTCATCGCGAGCAGCCCGGTGAGCAGCCCGGTGACGAGGGTGAACAGCGCCAGCTTCACCAGCGGTGCGGCCAATCCCGGCCTCATCGCAGCACCACCTCCGCACCCCGGTAGACGGGTCCGACGAGCACGCTGCTCCACTCCGGCACGCCGCTCGGGGCGCGGTGCAGGTCGGGGGCGAGCAGCGCGGCGACCAGGTCGCGTTCGGCGGGCGAGTTCGCCAGCGGCCCGTCGGCGGCCTGCGCGCTGGTGGCGGCGGGTTGCTGCTCCCCCGGCCCGTGCGGCGGTGGCGGGTGCGTGGAGCCGTCCTGCAGCGGCCCGCCGGGCGGGTACTGCGGGAAGCGGTCCGGCGGTTCGACCCACGGGTAGCAGCGCGGGCCGCGGGTGTCCTCGTAGCGGGGCGTGTCGACGCCGGGCAGGTACTCGCCGCGGCTGCCGGTGATCTCGATGGTGACCTTCTGCATCGGATTCGCGTCGCCCTTGCCGAACGCCCGTTCAGCGATGGGGATGCTGCGGGTGAGCTGGTCGAGCACGCAGGTGTACTGCGGCGCGTACCGGGCGAGCAGGTCCACTGTGGACCGCGAGTCGGCCGCGAGCCGGATCAGGTTGTCCTCGTTGGCGTCCAGGAACCGGGTGGCGTTCCCCGCGGTGACCGCGGTGGTCTTCCAGACGTGCTCGAACGCATCGCGGCGTTCCGCGATCGTGCCGCTGGTGGTGGTGAGGTCGCGCATCGCGCGCAGCAGGTCGGGGGCGGCCTCGTGGTAGGTGCGGGCGACGTCGTCGACGCGGCCCAGCACCGTGCCCAGCCGCGGCAGCGACGGGTTGAACCGGGCGAGGTAGCCGTCGAGGTCGCGCAGCGTGGTCCCGAGCTGCGCACCGCGCCCGTCCAGCGCCTGCGACACCGCGTTCAGCGTGGCGGCGAGCTGCTGCGGTTGCACGGCTTGCAGCAGTGGCAGCAGGTCGTCGAGGACGCGCTCCACCTCGATGGCGGCGGAACTGCGGTCCTGTCCGATCACGTCTCCGGCCGCCAGGTGCGGGCCGGTGCCGCCGCCCGCGTAGCCGAGGGACACGTAGCGCTCCCCGAACAGCGTCTTCGGCAGCAGCCGCGCGGTGGCGTCGGCGGGGATCAGCTCGGCCATCTCGGGGCGCAGCGCGAGGTCCAGTTCGGCGCGGTCCGGTCCGGGCCGCACCGCGCGCACCTCGCCGACGAGCACGCCGCGCACCTTGACGTCCGAACCGGCGCGCAGCTCGTTGCCCGCCCGGTCGGTGTGCAGCACGACCGGCACCACGGGGGTGAACGACTTCCGGTAGAAGCCGATCATGCCGGTGAAGAACAGCGCGGACACCAGCAGGAACACCAGCCCGAGCAGCTGGTGCCTGCGCCGGTCCCGCCGCGGCCGCCTCATCCGGCGATCCGCACGGTCGTGGTGGAGCCCCAGATCGCCAGGCTCAGGAAGAAGTCCAGCACCGCCACCAGCACGATCGAGGTGCGCACCGCGCGCCCGACCGCGATGCCCACGCCCGCGGGCCCGCCGCGCGCGGTGTACCCGTAGTAGCAGTGCGTCAAGATCACCACGAGGCTGAACACCAGCACCTTCCCGAACGACCACAGCACGTCCTGCGGCGGCAGGAACAGGTGGAAGTAGTGGTCGTAGGTGCCCGCGGACTGCCCGTAGAACCACACGGTGATCTGCCGCGACGCGAAGTAGGAGCCGAGCAGCCCCACCACGTACAGCGGGATCACCGCCGCGAGCCCGGCCAGCACCCGGCTGGTCACCAGGTACGGCACGGTGCGCACGCCCATCACTTCGAGCGCGTCGATCTCGTCGGAGATGCGCATCGCGCCGAGCTGCGCGGTGAACCCGCAGCCGACCGTCGCCGACAGCGCCAGCCCCGCCGACAGCGGCGCGACCTCGCGGGTGTCGAAGTAGGCGGCGATGAACCCGGTCAGCGCGGAGGTGCCGAGCTGGTCCAGCGAGGAGTAGCCCTGCAAGCCGACGATCGCCCCGGTGCACACCGTCATCCCGATCATCACGCCCAGCGTGCCGCCGATGACGGCCAGCGCACCGCTGCCGAACATCACCTCGGTCAGCAGCCGCCCCGTCTCCCGCGGGTACTTGCGCAGCGTCAGCGGCGCCAGCGCCACGGCTCGCAGGTAGAACGCCAGCTGCCACCCGAGCCCGGCGAGGGCGTCGCCGGGACGGGAGAACAGCAGCGCGAACCGGCGCCGCCACGGCGTCGGCGGCGGCAGGTACTGCTCGGTCACGACCATCACAACTCCTTCGGCGGAACGAGTTGCAGGTAGATCCCGGTGATCACCAGGTTGATCGCGAACAGCAGCAGGAAGGTGATCACGACCGCCTGGTTCACCGCGTCGCCGACACCCTTCGGCCCACCGGCCGGGTGCAGGCCCCGGTAGGCGGCGACCACCCCGGCCACGAACCCGTAGAGCAGCGCCTTGAACTCGCTGACGTAGAGGTCCGGCAGCTGCGCCAGCGCGTTGAAGCTCGCCAGGTACGCCCCGGGCGTGCCGCCCTGCAGCACCACGTTGAAGAAGTAGCCGCCGGCCACGCCCACCACGCTCACCAGCCCGTTGAGCAGCAGCGCGACGAACACGGCGCCGAGCACGCGCGGCACGATCAGCCGGTGCACGACGGAGACGCCGAGCACCTCCATCGCGTCGATCTCCTCGCGGATGGTGCGGGCGCCGATGTCCGCGCACACCGCCGAACCGCCCGCCCCGGCCACCAGCAGCGCGGTGATCAGCGGGCTGGCCTGCTGCAGGATGGACAGCGCGCTGGCGGCGCCGGTGAACGACTGGGCGCCGATCTGCTGGGTCAGCGAACCGAGCTGCATGGCGATCACCGCGCCGAACGGGATGGCCACCAGCGCGGTCGGCAGGATGGTGACGCTCGCGAACAGCCACGCCTGCTGCACCCACTCCCGCACCTGGAACGGCCGCCGGGGCATGGCGCGCAGCACTTCCCAGGACAGCGTGGCGAGCCTGCCGACCTGGGCGAAGGCCGCGCTCGCCGGGACGCGGTGGCCGGAACCGGGCGAGTTCACGGCGACTCCCCGCTCGCGCGGCCGCGCCGCGCCACTTCGACACCCATCGCTCCACCACCTGAGGTTCGGCCGATCACGGGGCCAGGGAATGCGTTGCGGTGGCACCTCCGTCCACGACGAATTCGGCGCCGGTGCAGTAGGAGCTGTCGTCGCTCGCGAGGAACGCGACCAGGTTCGCGACCTCGTCGGGTCGTCCGACGCGGCCGAGGGCGAGCCGGGCGGCGGCGAAGTCGTCCAGCGCGGCGCCCACCTGCGCGCGCACCATCGCCGTGTCGATCACGCCGGGGTGCACCGAGTTGACCCGGATGCCGCGGTGGCCGAGCTCCAGCGCGGCCACCTTCGTCATGCCGCGCACCGCGAACTTGCTCGCCGAGTAGGCGATCGAACCGGCCATCCCGGCCAGTCCCTCCACGGAGGACACGTTGATGATGGAGCCGCCGTCGGGCATCGACCGCTGCACCGCCCGCATGCCGAGGAACGCGCCGAACTGGTTGATCCGCACCACGCGTTCGAAGTCGGCGGGCTCGGTCTCGGCCAGCGGGGCCAGGTGCAGCACTCCCGCGTTGTTCACCAGCACGTCGACCGGCCCGAACGCGTCCTCGGCGGCCGCGACGGCACCGGCCCAGTCGGCTTCGTCGGTGACGTCCACGTGCCGGAACCGGGCGTGCTCCCCGAGTTCCGCGGCCAGCTCGCGACCGGCCTCGTCTGCGACGTCGCCGAGCAGCACCCGCGCGCCGCCGGCGACGAGGCGCCGCGCCGCGGCCGCGCCCTGCCCGCCCGCCGCACCGGTGATGATCGCGACCTTGTCGCGCAGCCCGGCCACGTCACATCATCTCGTCGGTCAGCGGCAGCAGCACCGACTTCAGCTCGGTGTAGGCCTCGTAGGCGCTGCGACCGCCTTCGCGGCCCAGCCCGGACTGCTTGTACCCGCCGAACGGCAGGTGCGGTTCGACCTGGAACCCGTTGATGCCGACGGTGCCCGCCCGCAGCTTCCGCGCGACCCGGAACGCCCGCGCCGCGTCGGCGGTGAACACGCCCGCGCCGAGCCCGTACTCGGTATCGTTGGCCAGCCGCACCGCCTCGTCCTCGTCGGTGAACGGCACCACCGACAGCACCGGGCCGAACACCTCCTGGCGGGCGATCTCCATCCCGTTGTCCACCTCGGCGAAGATCGCGGGGGTGACGAAGTTCCCGGCCGCCAGCTCGCCGTCGGCGCGCACGCCGCCGGTGACCAGCCGGGCGCCGTCCCGCTCGCCGCGCTCCACCAGCCCCAGCACCCGCTCCAGCTGCCGCTCGTTGATCAGCGGGCTGGACAGCACGCCCGGGTCGAACGGGTCGCCGTAGGTGACCGAGGCGGCGATCAGCTCGGCGGCGCCGAGGAATTCGTCGTAGACGTCCCGGTGCACCAGCGCCCTGGTGTGCGCGACGCACGCCTGCCCGGACAGCCCCAGCGTCACCATGCCCATCGCGGTCATGCCCGCCATCCCGGCGTCGGCGTCCGGGAACACCAGCGCGGGGCTCTTGCCGCCGAGTTCCAGCGAGACCCGCTTGAACGTGGGCGCGGCGGCCTCGACGATGCGCCGCCCGACCTCGCGGCTGCCGGTGAAGCTGACCTTGTCGACCATCGGGTGGGTGATGAGCGCTTCGCCGGTGGTCTCGCCGGTCCCGGTGACCACGTTGAGCGCCCCGCCGGGCAGCCCGGCCTCGACGAGCAGTTCCACCATCCGCAGCACCGAGAACGTCGCGTGCTCGGAGGGCTTCAGCACCACGGTGCACCCGGCGGCCAGCGCGGGCGCGACCTTCTGCGCGAACAGCAGGAACGGCGCGTTCCACGGCAGGATCGCGGCGACCACGCCGATCGGTTCGCGCAGCGTCATCGCCAGGTGGTCGCCGCCCTGGTACGGCGGCAGCGTCTCACCACCGGCCTTGTCGATCCACCCGGCGTGGTGGTCGAAGACGTCGGCGGCCACGTCCACGGAACCGGCGTAGACGGTGCCGAACGACAGCGGCACCCCGTTGTCCAGCGCCTGCAGCCCGCGCAGCTCCTCGGCGTGCGCGCGCAGCGATTCCGCGTACCGGTGCAGCAACCGGGCGCGGCGGCCGACCGGTAGTCCCGGCCATTCGCCCTCGTCGAAGGCGCGGCGGGCGGCGCGGACCGCGTCGTCCACGTCCTCGGCGCCCGCGACCGGGAACGTGCCGATCTCCTCCTGGGTGGCGGGGTGGTGGTGGGTCCAGGTGCGACCGGAGCGGGCCGGGCGCCGCTCGCCGTCGACGAGCAGCGAGCCGTCCGGCAGCCCGATCCGCTCGCGGTGCTGGTGCACGGTCAGCGACATCCTCGTCACTCCTCCTGGTCGGGCGGGCGGTCAGGCGGTCGAGCGGGCGGTGGAGCATGTGGTCGAGCGGTCCTGCGGTCCTGCGGTCCTGCGGTCGAGCGGTCGAGCGGTCGAGCGAGTTGGCGGGCGTGCGGTCGAGCGAGTGGGCGGGCGTGCCCCGCTCTAGCCCAGCGACAGCACGTCGTCGCTGGTGAACATGCCGCCCGTGCGGTCGGCGAAGTGGCCGCCGACAGCGCGGTGCAGCTCCGCGGTGGTCCAGGTGGGTCCGGTGGCGTCGAACCGGCGCTCGATGGTCGGCGCGGCCAGCAGCGCCACCTTCCCGCCGTGCACCACGAACACCTGGCCGTTGACGGCGTCGGCGGCCGGGGCGGCCAAGTAGGCGACGAACGGGGCGACGTGCTCGGTGGACAGCGGGTCCACGCCGCCGTCCGGTGCGGGCCCGAAGACGTCCGCGGTCATCCCGGTGCGGGCGCGCGGGCAGATCGCGTTGGTCCGCACTCCGTAGCGGGCCGTGGCGCGGGCGGTGGAGACGGTGAGCGCGGCGATCCCGGCCTTCGCGGCCGCGTAGTTCGGCTGGCCGCCGGAGCCGAGCAGGAACGCCTCGGAGGAGGTGTTCACGATCCGGGCCCCGACCTCCTCGCCGGTCTCCTTGCACAGCCGCCGCCAGTGCGCGGTGGCGGTGCGGGTGAGCAGGAAGTGCCCGCGCAGGTGCACCCGGATCACCTCGTCCCAGTCCTGGTCGGACATGCCGAACACCGTCCGGTCGCGCAGCACGCCCGCGTTGTTCACCACCACGTGCAGCGCGCCGAAGTGGTCGAGGGCGGCGGCCAGCAGCCCGTCCGCGGTCTCCCGTTCGGCCACGTCGCCGCGCACCGCGACGGCCCGCCCGCCCGCGGCGGTGATCTCGGCGGCGACGTCGTCGGCGGCGGTGGAGACGTCGTTGAGCACCAGGCTCGCCCCGGCATCGGCGAGCGCGAGCGCCTCGGCCCGGCCGAGGCCGGCGCCCGCGCCGGTGACGACGGCGACCCGGCCGTCCAGCCGCAGCTCCGGACTCTGCTCCACAGTGGACTCCTCAGGTCGGTGGCTCTGCTGGTCGATGGTCCTGCCGTCCGGCGTCCGGTCGGTGGCCCGGCCGGTCGGCGGCCCGGCCGGCCGGTCGCCGGTCGATCGGCGCCCGGGTCGGACGTCGTGCGAGCACGTCGATCGCCGCCGGTCCGGCCGGTCGATGCCCTAGTCGAAGGTGACGATCTGCCGCACCAGCGCGGCATCGCCGCCCCGCAGCGCGCCCAGCCCGTCGTTGATCTCGTCCAGCGGCAGGCGCCTGCTGACCATGCCCTCCAGGTCGAGCAGCCCGGCGCGCCAGAACCGCAGCATCCGGTCGATGTCGCGGCGCGGATCGGCCGAGCCGTAGAACGACGGCAGGATCTTGCGCTCGGTGATGAACAGCTCCTGGGCGGTGAACTCGACCCGCTGCTCCGGCCCGCCCGCGCCGACGACGACGGTGCTGCCGCCGCGCCGGGTGGCGTCGTAGGCGGCGCGGATGGTGCCCGCCAAGCCGACCACCTCGATGGCGCAGTCGAACCCGGCGCCGCCGGTGAGCTCCTGCTTCAGCTCGTCGAAGCCGTCGGGGGTGGCGGTGTGCGTGGCGCCGAACCGGCGCGCCCCGGCGTGCTTGTCCACGACCGGGTCCACCGCGACGATCGTGCCGGCCCCGGCCAGCCGCGCGCCCTGGATCACCGAGATCCCGACGCCGCCGCAGCCGATGACGGCGACGGTGGAGCCCGGTTCGAGCCGCGCGGTGTTGAGCACGGCGCCGACGCCGGTCAGCACCCCGCAGCCCAGCAGCGCGGCCACGTCGAACGGCACGTCCGGGTCGACCTTGATCGCTCCGGCGCGGGGCAGCACGAGCTCTTCGGCGAAGGTGCCGCACCCGGCGAACCCGAACACCGGCTGCGCGCCCACTTCGAACCGCGGGGAGGTGAACGCGGCGACGGTGTGCACCGCGCACAGGTGCGGCTGGCCGTGCAGGCATTCCCGGCAAGCCCCGCAGGGCGGGACGAAGGTGATGGTGACGTGGTCGCCGGGTACCAGGTCGGTCACCTGGTCGCCGACGGCGAGCACCTCGCCGGCGCCCTCGTGGCCCATCACGCCGGGGGCGAGCGCGGGCAGCGTGCCGTTCATCGCGGACAGGTCGCTGTGGCAGATCCCGGCGGCACGGATCCGCACGTGCACGTCCGTCGGGCCGGGGGCGACGACGGTGGCGTCCGCGCGGACGTGGAGCCGGTCGTCGCCGATCTGATCGAGCACCGCTGCTTTCACGGGCGTGTCCTCTCGCCGCGTCCACGTCCGCCGGGGCGGACTGTTATCTGCGACACACGGTAGAACGTGTTCCCGTTCTGCTCAAGAGCCGGAATCACCTTCGTTATCCGCGAAGAACAAGGCACCCTTCGGGCACAGCTGCACCGCTTTGGAAACAAGTTCTACCTGCTCGACGGGGACGGGGCGGTGGACGTGCAGCCGCTCGTCGTCGTCCAGCTCGAAGACCTCCGGGGCGAGCCCGGCGCAGACCCCGTTGGCCTCGCACAGCTCCGGTCGCACGCCGATCTCCATCGCCACCTCCGCGCTCGGGGACCCCGTCCGCGCGGCGAATCGGCACCGGCCTTCCGAGGGGGCAACGAGCCACCCCCGCCCGGAGACACCGTCCGGCCGCCGGATCACCCGGGCGGACCAGTGCGCCGAGCACCCGGGAACGGAATCCGAACCTAGAACGAGTTGCACGTTAACCGACCAGCCGACTCGGATGCGATGGATGACGACCAGTAGGAGGAAGGTCGACCCGCGCCCACCCGCCGGTCTATGGTCACTGCAACACGTTGCACTTCTACCGGGCACCGCTCGCGCCAGGAGGGCTCATGCGGATCGGCTTCACCCCCGAGCAGCAGCGGTTGCGGCACCGGCTGCGCGACTACTTCGCGGACCTGATGACCGACGAGCTGCGCGCCGAGCTCACCGGCGACGGCGACTACGGTGACGGCGGGGCCTACGAGCAGGTGGTGCGCAGGCTCGGCGCCGACGGCTGGCTCGCGCTCGGCTGGCCCCGCGAACACGGCGGGCACGGCGGGAGCATGCTGGACCAGCTCATCTTCACCGACGAAGCCGCCGTCGCCGGGGTTCCGGTGCCGTTCCTGACGCTCAACAGCATCGCCCCCACGATCATGCGCTACGGCACGCCGGAGCAGCGCGCCCGGTACCTGCCGGGGATCGCCGCGGGAGAGCTGCACTTCGCCATCGGCTACTCCGAGCCCGAGGCGGGCACCGACCTCGCCGCGCTGCGCACCACCGCGGTGCGCGACGGCGACCACTACGTGATCAACGGGCAGAAGATGTGGACCAGCCTGGTGCAGTACGCCGACCACATCTGGCTGGCCTGCCGCACCGACCCGGACGCCCGCAAGCACGAGGGCCTCAGCGTGCTCGTGGTGCCGACCGACTCCCCCGGCTTCTCCTGGACGCCGGTGCGCACCGTCGCCGGGCCCACCACCAGCGCCACCTACTACGAGGACGTGCGGGTACCGGTGAGCGCGCTGGTCGGGACGGAGCACGGCGGCTGGCCGCTGATCACCAACCAGCTCAACCACGAGCGGGTCGCGCTCACCTCCGCCGCCCCGATCACCACGGCGCTCGGGCAGGTGCGGGAGTGGGCGCGGCGCACCGAGCTCGGCGACGGACGCCGGGTGCTCGACCAGGAGTGGGTGCGCTCGCACCTGGCCCGGGTGCACGCGGGGGCCGAGGTGCTCAAGCTGATGAACTGGAAGATCGCCTGGACCGCCGAGCAGCGACCGGCGCCCGCCGCGGCGTCCGCGACGAAGGTCTACGGCACCGAGCTGGCCATCGAGGCCTACCGGCTGCTGATGGAGGTGCTCGGACCCGCGGGGCACGTCCGCGGCGGCTCGCCGGGCGCGGCGCTGCGCGGCCGGATCGAGCGGATGCACCGGGCCGCGCTGATCCTCACCTTCGGTGGCGGCACCAACGAGGTGCAGCGCGACATCGTCTCCACCGTGGGCCTCGGACTGCCGCGCGCCCGCCGGTGAGGCGGGCCGGAACCCACCACTCGCAGAGGAGCACCGCGATGGACTTCGCCCCCACCGAGCAGCAGCAGGACCTCACCGAGCTGACCCGCCGCATCGCGACCGGCCGGGTGGCCGCCGAACGGCCGCACGAGGCGGAGTCCGAGCACTTCGACCGCGCGCTGTGGGCGGACCTGGCGAAGGCCGGAGTGCTCGCCGCCGCGCTGCCCGACTCCCTCGGCGGCGCCGGCTGCGGGCCGCTGGAGCAGTGCTCGGTGCTGGTGGAACTCGGCCGCGCCGTCGCCCCGGTGCCGTACCTGACCTCGCTGGTCACCGCGGCCGGTGCGCTGGCCCGGTTCGGCGACGAGCACCAGCGCGAGCGGTGGGCACGTCCGGCGGGCACCGGCGAACTCGTGCTCACCGCCGCGTTCGCCGAAGGCGCCGAGCACGATCCGCGGCCGCCCGCGACCCGCGCGGACCGGACCGGTGACCGGTGGGTGCTGGCCGGCGCGAAGGTCGCGGTGCCCGCCGGGACCGTCGCCGACGCGTTCCTCGTCCCGGCCACCACCCCGGATGGCACCCGGGTGTTCGTGGTGGCCGCCGCCGACCCGGGCGTCTCGGTGCGGGCGCAGCGGGTCGTGGACGGTGACGCCGAAGCGGTAGTGGAGCTGGCCGACGTCCCGCTCGACGAGGACCGGCTGCTCGGCGGCGCCGACGTCGCCGGGTGGCTCGCCGACCGGTTCGCGCTCGGGACGTGCGCGGAGCAGCTCGGCGTGCTGGAGCGCGCGCTGGAGCTCACCGCCGCGCACGCCCGCGACCGCGTGCAGTTCGACCGCCCGATCGGCACCTTCCAGGCGGTGTCGCAGCGGCTGGCCGACGCCTACGTGGACGTGGAGGCGGTGCGGCTCACGACGTGGCAGGCCGCCTGCCGCGCCGCGCAGGACCTGCCGTGCACCGCAGAGGTCGCGGTCGCGAAGTTCTGGGCCGCCGAAGCCGGGCACCGCGTCGCGCACACCGCGGTGCACGTGCACGGCGGCACGGGCATCGACCTGGACCACCAGCTGCACCGCTACTTCACCGCCGCCAAGCGCCGCGAGTTCGCCCTCGGCGGGGCCACCGCCCAGCTCCACCGCATCGGCGCGGCGCTCGCGGCGGAGGAGACGGACACCTCGTGCGACGAGGACGGGTAGCGCGAGCACGGCGCCGGTCGCTCGGCGTCCAGCGGTTCCGCCGCGGGCAGGACACCTCAGGTGAATGACCCAGCTGCCCACCGCGGCTGGGCGAATGGGCCATTCACCCGGGTTGGAACCGGGTTTCGACGGGAGGAGCGGGCATGGCCGAGCAGACGCCGACGGTGACCGAGCTGCTGCTGGCGCGGGCCGACGACCCGCGGCCGGGACTGCGCTTCGAGGACCGGGAGTGGAGCTGGGCGGAGCACGTGCGCCGCAGCGCCGAACTCGCCGCCCTGCTCCGCGCGCTGCTGCCCGCCGACCGGCCGCCGCACGCCGGGGTGCTGCTGGACAACGTGCCGGAGTTCTCGTTCCTGCTGGGCGCGGCCGCGCTGTCCGGCACCGTCCTGGCCGGGCTCAACCCGGGCCGCCGGGGCGCGGCGCTGGCCCGGGACGTGCGGCTCGCGGACTGCGCGCTGGTGCTCACCGAACCGCGGTACGCCCCGCTGCTGGACGGCGCCGACCTCGACGCCGAGGTGCTGGTGCTCGGCTCACCGGAGTGGGAGCGGGCGCTGGCCGCGCACCGCGGCGCCCCGCTCGACCCGGCACCGGCCACCCCGGACGACCTGTTCGCGCTGCTGTTCACCTCCGGCACCGGCGGCGAGCCGAAGGCGGTGCGCTGCACGCACGGCAAGGTCGCGTTCCCGGGCCGGATGCTCGCCGACCGGTTCCGGCTGGACGGGCGGGACGCCGCGTACGTGTCGATGCCGCTGTTCCACTCGAACGCGCTGTTCGCCGGGTGGGCGGTCGCGCTGGCGGCGGGCGCCGCGATCTCGTTGCGGCGCCGGTTCTCCGCGTCGGAGTTCCTGCCCGACGTGCGCCGGTTCGGCGCCACCTACGCGAACTACGTCGGCACTCCCCTGTCCTACGTGCTGGCCACACCACCGCGCCCGGACGACGTGGACAACCCGCTGCGGATCGCCTACGGCAACGAGGGCGCCGAGCGGGACCTGGCCCGGTTCGCCGAACGCTTCGGCTGCCGGGTGGTCGACGGGTTCGGCTCCACCGAGGGCGGGGTGGCGATCTCCCGCACCCCGGACGCGCCGGCCGGCTCGCTCGGCAAGCCCGGCCCCGGCGTCGCGGTGCTGCACCCGGACACCGGCCGGCGGTGCCCGCCCGCGGTCTTCGATCGGGACGGGCGGCTCGCCAACCCGGACGAGGCGGTCGGCGAACTGGTCAACACCGACGGCGCCGGTTGGTTCGCCGGGTACTACCGCGCGCCGGAGGCGGACGCGCAGCGGATGCGCGGCGGCATGTACCGCAGCGGCGATCTCGCCTACCTCGACGCGGACGGCTTCTGCTACTTCGCGGGCCGGTCCGCGGACTGGCTGCGGGTGGGCGGGGAGAACCTGGGTGCCGCGCCGATCGAACGGGTCCTGCTGCGGCACCCGTCGATCGCGCACGCCGCCGTGTACGCGGTGCCGGATCCGGTGGTCGGCGATCAGGTGATGGCGGCGCTGGTGCTCGCGGGCGAGCTCGACGACCTCGGGGACTTCCTGGCCGCGCAACCGGATCTGGGGCCGAAGCAGCTGCCGCGGTTCGTCCGGATCGCCGCGGAGCTACCGCGCACCGGCACGCACAAGGTGCTCAAGCGCCAGCTCGCCGCCGAGCGCTGGACCTGCCCGGACCCGGTGTGGTGGCGCCCGGGTCCGGAACCCCGCTACGAACTCCTGCTCCCGGAACGGGCGGCCGCGCTGGACCACCGGCGCACCACGACACCACCCAGGTAAATGGCCCACCTGCCCCGCAGGAGTGGGCGAATGGGCCATTCACCTGGCCGATTTCAGCGGAGGTTCCCCAGGCGGGCGAGTGTGTCGTCGGTTTCGCGCAGCAGCTCCGCCATCAGCTCGTCCACGCCGCGCACCGCGTTCATCCGGCCCACGACCTGCCCGACCGGCATCGACACCACCCCCGGGTCCTCGGCGGCGGTGATCCGCTGGTGCGCCTCGCTGACCAGGATGTTCTGCAGCGGCATCGGCAGCGGTTCCGGCGCGTCCGGTTCGCTCCACGCCTCGGTCCAGCGGGTCTTGAGCAGCCGCGCCGGTTTGCCGGTGTAGATGCGGGTGCGCACGGTGTCCGCGGAACCCGCGGCGACCAGCGCGCGCTGCATCGCCGAGCCGCCGGTGGTCTGCGCGTACTCGCGGGTCGCCAGCCAGTACGAACCCATCCACGCCCCGCTCGCGCCCAGCGCCAGGGCGGCCGCGATCTGCCGCCCGGACCCGATGCCGCCCGC
Source organism: Saccharopolyspora sp. NPDC047091 (assembly GCF_040643635.1). Taxonomy (NCBI): domain Bacteria; kingdom Bacillati; phylum Actinomycetota; class Actinomycetes; order Pseudonocardiales; family Pseudonocardiaceae; genus Saccharopolyspora; species Saccharopolyspora sp. NPDC047091. The sequence goes on along the minus strand of NZ_JBEYUS010000043.1, from coordinate 34,330 downwards.
GGCGAGCACCGGGGCGCGGTCGCCGACGGCGTCCACGATCTCCGGCACCAGCACCATGGTGGCGATCTCGCCGGTGTGCCCGCCCGCCTCGTGGCCCTGCGCCACGACCAGGTCCACGCCCTGCTCGACGTGCCTGCGGGCGTGCTCGGCCTTGCCGGCGAGGGCGGCGACCTGCACGCCGTGCTCGTGGGCGCGGCCGATCACGTCCGGCGGCGGGGAACCGAGCGCGTTGGCGATGAGCCGCACCGGGTGCCGCAGCGCCACGTCCACGTGCGAGCGGGCCACCGAGTGCAGCCAGCCGAGCACCGCGTCCCCGGTCTCCTGCCCGGCGGGCAGTTCCGGCACGCCGAGCCGGTCGAGGGTGCGGCGCACGAAATCCCGGTGCTGCTGCGGCACCATCGCCGCCAAGTCCACATCGGACCCCTCGGTGGGCACGGTGGAGGGCATCACCACGTCCACGCCGTAGGGGCGGTCGCCGGTGGCGCGGTCCATCCAGTCCAGCACCGCGTCGAGCTCGGCCGCGTCGTTGAACCGCACGCAGCCGAGCACACCGAGTCCGCCCGCGCGGCTGACCGCGGCGGCCACGTGCTCGGACGGGGTGAAGGCGACGATCGGGTGCTCGATGCCGAGCCGGTCGCAGAGGTCGGTGCGCATCACGGAGTCCTTTCGGCGGTGCCCCGCGCCGCGGAGCCGGGGTCGTCGGCGGGTGGTTCGGGAGCGGACTCCGCTGCGGCGGTGCCCTCCGACGCGGGACCGGATTCCGCCGCGGCGGCGGGGGTGCTGCCGGTTCCGGAACGGGCGCAGCTGGGCCGGAACCGCTCGGCGAGCCCGCGGGCCCACCGGTAGTCCGGCTTGCCGCTGGGCGAGCGGCGCACCTCCCCCGCCAGCCACAGCTTGCGCGGCACCTTGTACCCGGCGATGTGCTCGCGCGCGTGCCGGTCCAGGTCGTCCCAGGCGGGGGCGGCCCCGTCGCGGGTCTGCACGACGGCGGCGACGCACTGCCCGAGCCGCTCGTCGGGGACGCCGAACACGAGCGCGTCGAACACGGCGGGGTGCGCCTTGAGCACGCCTTCTACTTCTTCGGGGTAGACCTTCTCGCCGCCGGTGTTCACCGACATCGAGCCGCGGCCGAGCATGGTGACGGTGCCGTCGGGTTCGTAGCGGGCGTAGTCGCCGGGCACCACGTAGCGGGTGCCGTCGATCTCCACGAACACCGCGCCGGTCTTGTCCGGGTCCTTGTAGTAGCCCAGCGGCACGTGCCCGGAGCGGGCGAGCAGTCCGACCTCGGTGGAGTCCGGGGCCAGCAGCGTCCCGTCCCGGCCGATGATCGCGGTGGCCGCGTCGGCGTTCACCCGGGGACCACCACCGGTCGCGGTGTCCTTGCTCAGCACGCCGATGCCGCTGAACCCGGTCTCGGAGCTGCCGATGGAGTCGGTGAGCAGCACGCCGGGCAGCGCGTCGAGGTACTGGCGCTGCACCGACGGCGAGAACAGCGCGGCGCTGCTGGAGATCGCGACCAGCGAGGACACGTCGTGCTCGCCCTCGTGCAGCGCTTCGATCAGCGGCCGGGCCATCGCGTCGCCGGTGATGGCGAGGACGTGCACCCCGTGGCGTTCGACGGCGCGCCAGATCTCGTGCGGGTCGAACTCGGGGACGATCACGACGGGGCTGCAGGCGAACAGGTTCCCGAACGCGGCCCACTGCGCGGCGCCGTGGATGAACGGCGCGGCCGGTAATCGCACGAGCCCACCGTTCGCGGCGCCGTCGCGGGCCTGTTGCCACTCGTCGGCCATCGGCTCGCCGGTCATGAAGTCGATGCCGCCGCCGAGGGTGCGCCAGACGTCTTCGTGGCGCCACATCACGCCTTTCGGGTTCCCGGTGGTGCCGCCGGTGTAGAGCAGGAACAGGTCGTCGTCGGAGCGGGCCGGGAAGTCCCGCTCCTCGGAACCCTCGGCGAGGGCGGTCTCGTACGGGGTCGCGGCGCAGTCCAGGTCGCTGCCGTCCTCCAGGACGAGCACGTGCCGCAGCCCCGGCGGCAGCGCCTGCGCCACCCGGTCGGCGTAGCGGCGTTCGTGGACGAGCGCGACGAGGTCGGCGTCCTCGTAGAGGTAGCGCAGTTCTCCCGCCACGTAGCGGTAGTTGACGTTGACCGCGACCGCGCGCAGCTTGTACGCGGCCAGCATGACCTCGAGGGCTTCGATGCGGTTGCGGGTGTGCACCCCGATGTGCGAACCCCGGCCCAGCCCGCGGGCGGTCCAGTGGTGGGCGAGCCGGTTCGATCGGCGTTCCAGTTCGGCGAAGGTGGCCCGGTGCTCGCCGCAGATCACGGCGACGCGCTCGGGTGTCAGGTCGACGGCGTGCTCGAAGAGATCCGCGATGTTGTGTGCCACCCGATCGAAATTAGAACATGTTATTGTTCGAGGCAACGGGCCGATCGGTTCACGTTTCCCTGCAACGCATTTCCCGCTCGCACCACGGGAGGAACGCATGCCCGAAACATCCCCGCACTGCCTGGTGGACCGGCGCGGCGCGGTGCTCGTCGTGACGCTCAACCGGCCGGAGGCGCGCAACGCGCTGTCCGCCGAGATGATGGCGATCATGCAGCGCGCCTGGGACGAGGTGGACGCCGATCCGGAGATCCGCGCCTGCGTGCTCACCGGCGCGGGCGGCGCGTTCTGCGCCGGTGCGGACCTCAAGGCCATGACCACCAGCCACCCCGGCGACACCACGGCGGGCCGGGACCTGTCGGTGATCGAACCGCTGCTGAAGGGCCGCCGGCTCACCAAACCGCTCATCGCCGCCGTCGAAGGACCGGCCGTGGCGGGCGGCACCGAGATCCTGCAGGCCACCGACATCCGGATCGCGGGCCGCAGCGCGCGGTTCGGGGTGTCGGAATGCCGGTGGGGCCTGTTCCCGCTCGGCGGTTCCGCGGTCCGGCTGCCGCGGCAGATCTCCTACGCGCGGGCCGCCGAGATCCTGCTGACCGGCAGGCACGTGAGCGCCGAGGAGGCCGCGGAGATCGGCCTGATCGGCCGGGTGGTGCCGGACGGCGAGGCGCTGCCGACCGCGCTGGAGCTCGCCGAGGCCGTGGCCGCGAACGGGCCGCTGGCGGTGCGGGCGATCCTGCGCACCATGCGCGAGACCGAGGGGATGCCGGAGCAGGCGGCCTTCCAGGTGGACACCCGCCTGGGCCTGGAGGTCTTCCGCAGCGCCGATGCGAAGGAAGGTCCGCGCGCGTTCGCGGAGAAGCGCACCCCGCACTTCCGCGGCGAATGACCAGCCAGGTGAATGGCCCATTCACCCAAATCCCTTGGGCGAGTGGGCCATTCACCTGAATCCGACCGGGTGGTGCCGGTCAGGATTTGAGCTTGCGCTTGTACAGCTTCCCGTTGGGGTCGCGCGGCAGCTCCTCGGTGTAGTCGACCACGCGGGGGAGCTTGAACTTGGCGAGGCGTTCGGCGGCGAACTCCAGCAGTTCGGCGGTGAGCGCCTCCTCCCCCGCGACGCCGGGCGCGGGCTGCACGACGGCCTTGACCTGCTCGCCCCAGTCCTCGTCCGGCACGCCGAACACCGCGACGTCGGCGACCTTCGGGTGCACCGAGAGCACGTTCTCGATCTCCGCCGGGTAGATGTTCACCCCACCCGAAATGATCATGTCGCTCTTGCGGTCCCGCAGGTACAGGTACCCGTCCGCGTCGAGGTACCCGACGTCGCCGAGGGTGAACAGGTCGCCGACGCGCCCGCTGCGGGTCTTCTCCGGGGCCTGGTGGTACTCGAAGCTGGAGGTGCCCATCCGCATGTACACCGTGCCGACCTCGCCCGCCGGGAGCTCCGCCCCGGCGTCGTCGAGGACCCGCACCACCGATCCGGGCCAGGCGCGGCCGACCGATCCGGGTTTGCGCAGCCACTCGCCGGCGGGGATGACGGTGCCGCCGCCTTCGGTGGCCGCGTAGTACTCCACGACCACCGGCCCCCACCAGTCGAGCATCCGCCGCTTCACCTCGATCGGGCAAGGCGCGGCGCCGTGGATGGCGACGCGCATCGAGGAGACGTCGTGGCGCTCCCGAACCTCGGCGGGCAGCGCGAGCAGCCGGTGGAACTGGGTCGGCACCATGTGCGTGTGCGTCACCCGGTGCCGCTCGACGAGCGCGAGCATCCGCTCCGGGTCCCACCGGTCCACCAGCACCACCGGGTGCCCCAGTTGCAGCGAGATGCTCGCGAAGTTCAGCACCGCGGTGTGGTAGAGCGGCGAGCCGCACAGGTGCACGTGCCCGTCGAACGGTTCCAGCCCGAAGATGCCGAAGAACCACTGCGAGTACACCGGCACCTGGTCCGGGTCGGCGCCGGTCAGCGCGCGCCGCACGCCCTTGGGCCTGCCGGTGGTGCCGGAGGTGTAGAGCATCGGCGAGCCCGCGGTGCGCACGTCGGGCCGGGTCGCGGGCTCGTCGGCGCCGAGCTCGGCCAGCGGCCGGAACCCGGGGATCTCGCCGACCGCGAACCGGCGGTGCCCGTCCAGCCCGGCCTGCTCGGCGGCGTCGGTGGCGGCCACGGCGAAGCGCTCGTGCGCGAGGAACGCCCCGGCTCCGCTGTCGTCGAGGATGTAGGCGATCTCGGCGCCGACGAGGTGCCAGTTCACCGTGACCACGTACAGCCCGGTCTGCAGCGCGGCGAAGTAGGCGGCGAGCAGTTCGGGCCCGTTCGGCAGCAGCAGCACCACGCTGTCGCCGGGTTCGAGCCCCATCGCCTGCCAGCCGCGGCCGATCCGGTCGGCCTCGGCGGCCAGCGCGCCGTAGCCGATCTCCCGTTCGTCCGGCGTGATCAGCGCGGTGCGGCCGGGATCGTCGGCGGCGATGTTCCAGAGTCCGATGTCGGTCACGGCGCACTCCTGTCCCCGGGGGCCGGCGGTTCCCACCAAGCTAGAACGCGTTTCACTTCTACGGCAAGGGTTCGTCGTCCGCACCGAGCACCGCGTCCGCCACCGCGTGCAGCTGCGCGACGTCCCGGCAGCCCACCAGCAGCACGTCCACCCCGGCCCGCCGCCAGGCGCGCACCCCGGCGCGGACCTGCTCGCGGTCGCCGATGATCGCGACGTCGTCGACGAGCTCGTCCGGCACCGCGGCGACCGCCTCGGCGCGGCGCCCGGCCTGGAAGTGCGCGGTGATCTCCTCGACCGCGGCGGTGTAGCCCATCCGCCGGAACAGGTCGGCGTGGAAGTTCATCTCGGTCGCGCCCATGCCGCCGATGTACAGCGCCAGCGACGGCTTGACCTGCTCCTTCGCCGCTGCGGCGTCGTCGGTGACCACGACCTGGCAGGTGGCGGCGACCTCGAACCCGGCGCGGTCCCGCCGGGCGCCGGGCCGGGCGAAGCCGTCGGCGAGCCACTGCTGGTAGAGCGGGGCGGCGCGCAGCGAGAAGTACACCGCGATCCAGCCGTCGGCGATCTCCGCGGTCTGCGCCACGTTGCGCGGCCCCTCGGCGCCGAGCCAGATCGGCAGGTCCGCGCGCAGCGGATGGGTGATCGGCCGCAGCGCCTTGCCGAGCCCGAGCGCGCCCGGACCGGTGGCGGGCAGCGGGTAGTGCGGGCCGTCGTTGCGCACCGGCGCCTCGCGGGCCAGCACCTGGCGCACCACGTCGACGTATTCCCTGGTGCGCGCCAAGGGTTTCCCGAACGGGGCGCCGTACCAGCCCTCCACGACCTGCGGCCCGGAGACGCCGAGCCCGAGCACGTGGCGCCCGCCGGAGAGGTGGTCGAGGGTGAGCGCGTGCATCGCGCAGGCCGCCGGGGATCGCGCGGACAGCTGCGCCACCGAGGTGCCGAGCCGCACCCGGCTGGTGGCGCTGCCCCACCAGGCCAGCGGGGTGAACGCGTCGGAACCCCAGGACTCGGCGGCGAAAACCCCGTCGAAACCGGCGGATTCGGCGGCGGCGACCAGCGCGGGCGCGTCCGCCGGAGGCGCCGCTCCCCAATATCCGAGTTGCAGTCCGAGCCGCACGGCGGGCCTCCTCGCGTCGGGGTGCGGCCGGGTGGCCGCGGGTGTCCCCATCGTGCGCCGAGCATTGCCGCCTTGGCGAGAACATGTTTCACTTCATCGCGTGACCGAGATCGCGGAACCGCTCAGCGCCCCGCTCGAAGTCGGCTTCGACTACACCCGTTCGCCGGGCCCCGTGCTCGGCCGCTTCGCCGCCGGGTTGCGGCAGCGGCGGATCACCGGGGTGCGCGGCTCGGACGGCCGGGTGCACGTGCCCGCCGTCGAGCACGACCCGGTCACCGCCGCCCCGCTCGACGAGCTCGTCGAGGTCGGCGACACCGGGACGGTGCGCAGCTGGTCGTGGATCCCGGAACCCCTCGAAGGCCAGCCGTTGCCGCACGCGTTCGCGTGGGCGCTGGTGCGGCTGGACGGGGCGGACACCTCGCTGCTGCACGCGGTGGACGCCGGATCGCCGGACCGGATGCGCACCGGGATGCGGGTGCGGGCGCGGTGGGCGGCGGACCGGGTCGGCGGCATCCGGGACATCTCCTGCTTCGAACCGGTTCCCGACGGACCCGGTTCCTCCGACGACTCCGGTTCCTCCGACGACTCCGGTTCCTCCGACGGCTCTGGTTCCTCCGACGGCTCCGGTTCACCGGACGACGCCGCGACTCCCGACGGCCCCACCTCCCGCAGCGCCTCCGGTTCGCCCGACGACGCCAACGACCCCGCCGCCCCGCGGGACGAGTCCGACCTCGACCCGGTACCGCTGCTCACCACCCCGATCCACCTGCACTACAGCCATTCCGCCTCCCCGGAGGAGAGCCGCTACCTGCGCGGGCTCGCCGAAGGCCGGCTGCTGGGCCAGCGCTGCCCGGCCTGCGGCAAGGTCTACCTCCCGCCGCGGGGCGCCTGCCCCACCGACGGCGTGCCCACCGAGCAGGAGGTGGAGCTGCCGGACACCGGGATCGTCACGACCTTCTGCATCGTCAACGTCCCGTTCCTGGGCCAGCGCCTCACCCCGCCCTACGTCGCGGCCTACGTGCTGCTCGACGGCGCGGACATCGCGTTCCTGCACCTGGTGCTGGGGTGCGCGGCCGAGGAGGTCCGGATGGGCATGCGGGTGCGGGCCGAGTGGAAACCACGAGCCGAGTGGGACACGACGCTGCGCAACATCGACCACTTCCGCCCGTCCGGCGAACCGGACGCGCCGTACGAGTCCTACGCCCACCACCTGTGACCGGCCGGCCTTGGGAGCGCGCATGACCGACAGCGATGTGGCCGTCGTGGGTTTCGCCCAGGCGCCGAACGTCCGCGCCACCAGCGGCACCACGAACGGCGTGGAGATGCTGGTGCCGGTGTTCGAGGAACTGCTCTCCGGCGCGGGGATGCGCAAGGAGGACGTGGGCTTCTGGTGCTCGGGTTCGTCGGACTACCTGGCGGGCCGGGCGTTCTCGTTCATCGCGGCGATCGACGCGATCGGCGCGTTCCCGCCGATCAACGAGTCGCACGTGGAGATGGACGCGGCGTGGGCGCTGTACGAGGCGTGGGTGAAGATCCGCACCGGCGAGGTGGACACGGCGCTGGTGTACGGCTTCGGCAAGTCCTCGGCCGGTGAGCTGCGGCGGGTGCTGGCGTTGCAGCTGGACCCGTACTTCGCCGCGCCGCTGTGGCCGGATTCGGTGGGCGTCGCCGGGTTGCAGGCGCGGTTGTGCCTGGAATCCGGGGTGTGCTCCGAGCACGGCATGGCGGAGGTCGCGGCCCGTTCGCGCGCCGACGCCGAGCAGAACCCGCACGCGCAGCTGTCCGGCCGGGTGCTGGTCGCGGAGCTGCTGGCGCGGCCGTACCTGGCCGATCCGCTGCGCGCGCACGACTGCGCGCCGATCACCGACGGCGCCTCGGCGGTGCTGCTGGCGAGCGCGGAACGGGCCCGGGAGCTGCGGGACCGACCGGCGTGGATCACCGGGGTGGAGCACCGCGTCGAGTCGACCGAGCTGGGCGGCCGGGACCTCACCGCCTCACCGTCCACTGCGGACGCGGCGCGAGCGGCGGGAGCCGACGGCGTCGAGGTCGCCGAGCTGCACGCGCCGTTCACCCACCAGGAACTGGTGCTGCGCCGGGCGCTCGGCCTGGACGAGTCGGTGCGGATCAACCCCTCCGGCGGAGTCCTGTGCGGCAACCCGATGTTCGCCGCCGGGCTGACCCGGATCGGCGAGGCGGCGCGGCGGGTGTGGTCCGGCGAGGCGGGCAAGGTCCTCGCGCACGCGACCAGCGGACCCGCGTTGCAGCAGAACCTCGTGTGCGTGATGGAGGGCTGATGGGCAAGCAGATCGCCGCGGTGCTCGGAACCGGCCAGACCCGGCACGCCAGCCGCCGCACCGACGTGTCGATGGCCGGGCTGTGCCGGGAGGCGGTGGACCGGGCGATGGCCGACGCCGAGGTCGGCTGGGACGAGGTGGACGCGGTCGTCGTCGGCAAGGCCCCCGACCTGTTCGAGGGCGTGATGATGCCGGAGCTGGTCCTCGCCGATGCGTTGGGCGCCACCGGGAAACCGCTGCTGCGGGTGCACACCGCCGGATCGGTGGGCGGGTCGACGGCGAACGTGGCGGCGAGCCTGGTGCAGGCCGGGGTGCACCGGCGGGTGCTGGCCGTGGCGTTCGAGAAGCAGTCCGAGTCGAACGCCATGTGGGCGCTGTCGATCATGCCGCCGTTCTCGATGCCGGTGGGCGCGGGTGCGGGCGGCTACTTCGCCCCGCACGTGCGCTCCTACATCCGCCGCTCCGGCGCCCCGCCGCACATCGGGGCGATGGTGGCGGTCAAGGACCGGCGCAACGGCAGCCGCAACCCGTGGGCGCACGTGCGCCAGGCGGACCTGACGGTGGAATCGGTGCTGGCCTCGCAGATGCTGTGGGACCCGATCCGCTACGACGAGACCTGCCCGTCCTCGGACGGGGCGTGCGCGATGGTGCTCGGCGACGAGCAGGCCGCCGCGGCCACCGGCCACCCGGTGGCCTGGATCCACGCCACGGCGATGCGCACCGAGCCGACCACGTTCGCCGGCCGCGACCAGGTGAGCCCGCAGGCCGGCCGGGACGCGGCGGCGGCGCTGTGGGCGCAGGGCGGCATCAACGATCCGATGTCCGAAGTGGACGTCGCCGAGCTCTACGTGCCGTTCTCCTGGTTCGAGCCGATGTGGCTGGAGAACCTGGGTTTCGCCGCCGAGGGCGAGGGCTGGAAGCTCACCGAATCGGGCGAGACGGCGATCGGCGGCAGGCTGCCGGTGAACCCGTCCGGTGGTGTGCTGTCGTCGAACCCGATCGGCGCCTCCGGGATGCTGCGGTTCGCCGAGGCGGCGATGCAGGTGATGGGCCGGGCGGGCGAGCACCAGGTGGACGGGGCGCGCACCGCGCTCGGGCACGCCTACGGCGGGGGCTCGCAATACTTCTCGATGTGGGTCGTGGGCGCCGCGCGGCCCGGGGAGCGCTGATGGAGTTCACGTTGTCCGTGGCCATGTGCCCGCTGCCGGAGCTGACCGCGCTGGCGCGCGCGGCGGAGGAGGCCGGGTTCGCCGCGATCGCGCTGCCGGACTCGCTGTTCTACTCCGAGCACGTCGCCGCCGACTACCCGTACACCCCCGACGGCGAGCGGATGTGGACCGCGGAGACGCCGTGGACCGATCCGCTGGTGGCGGCCGCGGCGATGGGCGCGGTGACCGAGCGGCTGCGGTTCTACACCTCGGTGCTGAAGCTGGGTCCGCGCAATCCGTTGCTGTTGGCGAGGCAGGTGGCGTCGGTGGCGGCGCTGACCGGGGACCGGTTCGGGCTCGGCGTCGGCATCGGCTGGACGCCGGAGGAGTTCGAGTGGTGCGGGGCGCCGTTCGAGCGGCGCGGGGCGCGGGTGGACGAGGCGATCGAGGTGCTGCGGCTGGTGCTCGGCGGCGGGATGGTGGAGCACCACGGGGAGTTCTTCGACTTCGACCGGCTGCAGATGTCCCCCGCTCCCGGCCGCCGAGTGCCGATCTACGTGGGCGGGCATACCGAGCGGGCGCTGCGGCGGGCGGCGGCCCGCGGGGACGGCTGGTCCTCGGCGATGATGCGGATCTCCGAGCTGCGCGCCACCATCGCCCGGCTCGGCGAGCTGCGCGCCGAGTTCGGCCGCGACGCGGAGCCCTTCGAGATCCAGGCGGTGTGCGTGGACCGGTTCGGCGCGGACGGCTACCGGGAGCAGGCGGCGGCGGGCGTGACCGATGCGATCGTGGTGCCGTGGGTGCTCGACGGCCACGGTTTCGACGCGGACATCGAGGTGAAGCGGGATTCGCTGCGGCGCTTCGCCGACGAGGTGATCCACCCGCTGGCGGCCGGATGAGCGGCCCGGATGCGACGGAGGCGACGATGACCGGTTCGGTGCGGTGGGACGCGACAGAGGCCGACCACCCGGCGCGGCGGGCGGCGCGGGCCTCGATGGCGGCGGTGGCGCGCGGCGCGAAGGCGGACTGGCTGGCGCTGTTCGCCGCGGACGCGCTGGTGCAGGACCCGGTGGGCCCGTCTCCGCTGGATCCGTCCGGGCAGGGGCATCGCGGCACGGCGGCGATCGGCGCGTTCTGGGACTCGGTGATCGCCGGCGCGGCGAGCCTGCACTTCCACGTGCACGATTCGTTCGCCGCGGGCTCGGAGGTCGCCAACACCGGCCGCATCCGCACCCGCCTCCCCGACGGCGCGACGATGGACGCCGACGGCGTGTTCGTCTACCGCGTGGACGACAACGGCCTGCTCATCTCGATGCGAGCCTTCTGGGAGTTCGACCGAGCAATGGCGACCCTCACCCAGCCTGACCCCTGACCGCTTCTTGTCGTTCTCCTGTCAGCGGCGCAGCCGATGAGCTGCCGACCGCCTGGGACACCGGCACCGCCGCGGGTTCTCAGCGGTGTCCTCGCGAGGACAGCGTTTTCGCCTGTGGCGGAGCCACCTGTGAAATCGATCCCGCAGCGAGGGCGCCGCTGAGGTTCCGCCACCCCACCCCTACGCGGACGACCCGATCAATCGCCGAATTCACGGCGGGCCGCATCGATTTCTTCCAGGTAGGTGTGGGTCCAGTCGCACATCCCGTGCACGACCTGGCGCAGCGCCCGGCCCGGTTCGGTGAGCTCGTAGTCCACCCGCGGCGGCACGGTCGGGTGCACGGTGCGGTCCAGCAGGCCGTTGCGCTCCAGCATCCGCAGGTTCTGGGTGAGCATCTTGTGGCTGATGCCCTCGATCCGCCCGCGCAGCTCGCTGAAGCGCAGGCTGCGCTCCTCCCCGAGCAGGTCGATGATCAGGAACGCCCACTTGTTGGCGACCTCGGTGAAGATCTCCCGCGCGAGGGAGTCGGCGCGCCGCAGGTCGGCCTCGTCTTCGAGCGGGCTGGTGAAGTTCGTGGTTCCCATCAGGTTCCCCGGTTACGAAAAAGTGCGTTCTTCCACTTCACGCGCCACTCTCCTACGGTTTCCCGGTAACCACAAGAGAGCACGGAGGAACACGATGGCCATCACGCTGGTGAACCCGGACGGGTTGCCGGAGGTCGAGCTCTACCGGCAGGTGTCGGTCGCGACCGGTTCGAAGCTGGTCTTCGTCGCCGGGCAGGTCGCCCGGGACGCGCACGGGAACCCGGTCGGGACGGGTGATCTCGCCGCGCAGGTCGAGCAGGTGTACCGCAACGTCGCCACCGCGCTAGCGGCGGCGGGCGCCTCGTTCGCGGACGTGGCGAAGCTGACCGCCTACCTCGTGGACTGGACACCGGAGAAGTTCGAGCAGTTCATGGCGGGGCGAGCGCGGGCGAGCGCCCAGCTGGGCGGGGCCGTGCTGCCCCCGTTCACCGGCATCGGGGTTGCCGCCCTCGCCGAGCCGGACATGCTCGTCGAGCTGGAGGCGACGGCGGTCGTCGACTGAACGGCTGTGCCCTCGCGCTGCGGAGCACTGGGGTGGCGGAACCTCAGCGGGTGGTCCCGCTGCGTGCGTGGTCGGCGGCTCAGCGGCTCCGCCGGTGACAGGAGACGGCGAAACGACCAAGACCTGCCGGGCGGGTTCAGGGACAGAGCGCGGGCACGCCTGTTCGCGGGCGGGTCACCGGTAGCGGACCTGGAACTCCTTGATGCCGTTGAGCCAGCCGGAGCGCAGCCTGCGGGGTTCGCCGGCCTTGGCGATGTCGGGCATCCGGTCGGCGATGGCCTGGAAGATGAGGTCGATCTCCAGCCGCGCCAGGTTCGCGCCGAGGCAGTAGTGCGCGCCGGTGCCGCCGAACCCGACGTGCGGGTTGGGGTCGCGGGTGATGTCGAAGCGCTCCGGTTCGTCGAAGACCTCGGGGTCGAAGTTCGCCGAGCTGTAGAACATCGCGACCCGTTCGCCGCGCCCGATCGCCACCCCGTTCAGCTCGGTGTCGGCGAGCGCGGTGCGCTGGAAGGACATCACCGGTGTCGCCCAGCGCACGATCTCGTCCGCGGTGGTGGCGGGCCGCTGCTCCTTGAACAGCTCCCACTGCTCGGGGTGGTCGAGCATGGCGAGCATGCCGTGGGTGATGGCGTTGCGGGTGGTCTCGTTGCCCGCGACGGCGAGCAGCAGCACGAAGAAGCCGAACTCGTCGTCGCTGAGCGCGTGCCCGTCCACGTCGGCCTGCACGAGCTTGGTGACGATGTCGTCCATCGGGCAGCCGCGACGCTCCTCGGCCATGCCCATGCTGTAGCCGAGCAGTTCGGTGGCGGCGGCGGCCGGGTCGATGGAGTACTCGGGGTCGTCGTAGGCGATCATCTGGTTGGACCAGTCGAAGATGTTCTTGCGGTGCTCCTGCGGCACGCCGAGCAGTTCGGCGATGGCCTGCAGCGGGAGTTCGCAGGCGATGTCGGTGACGAAGTCGCCGGTGCTGCCGTCGAGCGCGGTGTCGACGATGTGCTCGGCGCGCGCGTGCAGGGCGTCCCGCAGGCCGTTGATGGCGCGCGGGGTGAAGCCGCGGGCGACGATGCCGCGCAGCTTGGTGTGCTCGGGCGGATCCATGTTGAGCAGGATGAACCGCTGCATCTCGATCTGCTCGCGGTTCATCTCCGCGGTGAAGCGGGTGATCGCGGTGTTCTCCCAGGAGGAGTAGACGTCGCTGCGGCGCGAGACCTCCTTGACCTCGGCGTGCCTGGTCACCACCCAGTAGCCCTCGTCGTCGTAGCCCGCCTTGCCGCGGGGCAGCGGGTTCCACCACACCGGTGCGGTGCGCCGGAGTTCGGCGAACTCGCGCATGGGCAGCCGTTCCGCGTAGAGGTCGGGGTCGGTGAAGTCGAAGCCGGGCGGGATGTGGGGGGAGACCACGGCAACCTCCTGCGGGCCGCACGGAGACACGAGTCCACGAAAGAGAACTTGTTCTATGTGAACCGAACCACATTTCAGCCGGGCGGTAAACCCCCGTAACAGTGATGATCACTCGTGAACCGCTGCGAGCAACGGCTTTTCCGACTCGCCCGCCCGCTCGGGCGGTGGCTCCTTGTTCGTATCGAGAACAAGTTCTACATTGAATGTTCCGCTCGTTCGCGCCGGAAGGAGACGACGGTGGGCAACCCGGTGATCGTGGACGCGGCCCGCACTCCGATCGGCAGGCGCCGAGGAGCACTCGCCGGCCTGCACCCCGCGGAACTGCTCGGCACCGCCCAGCGCGGGCTGCTCGACCGGGCCGGGATCGACCCGGAACTCGTCGAGCAGGTCATCGGCGGCTGCGTCACGCAGGCCGGCGCGCAGGCGGGCAACATCACCCGCACGGCCTGGCTGCATTCGGGACTGCCCGAGGCGACCGGCTGCACCACCGTCGACGCCCAGTGCGGTTCGGCGCAGCAGGCCGCGCACCTGGTCGCAGGTCTGATCAGCGCCGGCGCCGTGGACGTCGGCGTCGCCTGCGGCGTGGAGGCGATGAGCCGGGTACCGCTGGGCGCCAACATCGGCACCGAGGCAGGACGACCGCGGCCCGATTCCTGGGACCTGGACCTGCCGAACCAGTACCTGGCGGCCGACCGGATCGCCGAACGGCGCGGCCTGGACCGCGCGGAGGTGGACCTGTTCGGGCTGCGCTCGCAGCACCTCGCCCGCGCCGCCTGGGACGAGGACCGGTTCGCCCGCGAGATCGTGCCCACCCGCGCCCCCGCCCCGGACGGCGGCACCCACCTGGTCACCCGCGACGGAGGGCTGCGCGAGACCAGCGCGGAGGCGCTCGCCGGGCTGAAACCCGTGCTGGACGGCGGATTCCACACCGCGGGCACCTCCTCGCAGATCTCCGACGGGGCCGCCGCGGTGCTGCTCGCCGACGCCGACCGGGCCACCGCGCTCGGCCTGCGCCCGCGCGCCCGGATCGTCGCGCAGTGCCTCGTCGGCGCCGAGCCCTACTACCACCTGGACGGGCCGGTGCAGGCCACCACGAGGGTGCTGGAGCGGTCCGGGATGAAGATCGGTGACATCGACCTGTTCGAGGTGAACGAGGCGTTCGCCTCCGTCGTGCTGTCCTGGGCCGCGGTGCACCGGCCCGACCTGGAGCGGGTGAACGTCAACGGCGGCGCCATCGCGCTGGGCCACCCGGTCGGCGCCACCGGGGCGCGGCTGATCACCAGCGCACTGCACGAACTGGAGCGGCGGGACGCGAGCACCGCGCTGATCACGATGTGCGCGGGCGGGGCGCTGTCCACCGGGACCATCATCGAGCGGATCTGACGCCGTGGGCGCCCCGGAGACGGTGCCCGCCGCGCTCGACCTCGCCGCCGAGCGGTTCGGCGACCGCGACGCCGTGGTGGACCCGGCGCTGCGGCTGACCTACCGGGAGCTGCGCGGGCAGGTCCGCGCGCTGGCGGGCTTCCTGCTCGCCGACGGGGTGCGCGCCGGGGACCGGGTGGCGCTGAACTCGCCGAACACCGGGCACTGGGTGGTGGCGGCGCTGGCCGCGCTGCACGTGGGAGCGGTGCTGGTGCCGATCAACACCCGGTTCACCGCGGCCGAGACCCGCGATGTGCTGGCCCGCAGCTCGGCGAGCGCGCTGCTGGTGGCCGGGACGTTCCTCGGCCGCGACCGGCTGCGGGAACTGCGCGGGCAGGGCGGTGCGCGCGCCGCGACCCCGGTGCCCGGCCTGCCCGAGCTGCGCACCGTGCTGCGCATCCCCGTGGAGGGCGCCGAAGCTCCGGTGCCGTGCTGCGCGGACTGGGCCGAGCTCGGCGGGCGGTCCCTCCCGGCCGAGCGGGTCGACGAGGCGGCGGCCCGGGTGCGCGGCACCGATCCCAGCGACCTGCTCTACACCTCCGGGACCACCGGGCGCAGCAAGGGCGTGCTCAGCGCGCACCGCCAGGCCCTCGCCGTCGCCGACGCGTGGGCGAGCTGCGGGCGGGTGGACGAGACCGACCGGTACCTGGTGGTGAACCCGTTCTTCCACAGCTTCGGCTACAAGGCGGGCATCCTGGTGTGCCTGCTGCGCGGGGCGGCGATCGTGCCGGTGCCGGTGTTCGACACCCGCGCGGTGCTGGAGCTGGTGCACCGCGAGCGGATCACCGTGCTGCCCGGGCCGCCCACCCTCTACCAGTCCATCTTGGACGATGCGGCACGCGCCGAGCACGACCTCTCCAGCCTGCGGCTGGCCGTCACCGGGGCGGCGTCGGTGCCGCAGGTGCTGGTGGAACGGATGCAGCGAGAACTCAGCTTCCGCACCGTGCTCACCGCCTACGGGTTGACCGAAGCGGTGGTCGCCACCATGTGCTCCCCGACCGACGACGCCGCGGCGGTCGCCACCACCTGCGGGCGGCCCACCGCCGGCTTCGAACTGCGCATCGCGGACCCCGACGGCCGCGCCCTGCCCGCCGGGGAGGTCGGCGAGGTGCTGCTGCGCGGCCCGAACACGATGCTCGGCTACCGGGACGAACCGGCGCAGACCCGAGCCGCCATCGACGCCGACGGCTGGCTGCACACCGGAGATCTCGGCCGGGTGGACCGCGGCGGCAGGCTCACCATCACCGACCGGCTCAAGGACATGTACATCTGCGGCGGGTTCAACGTGTACCCGGCCGAGGTCGAGCAGGCGATCGCCCGGCTGCCCGGCGTCGCCGAGTCCGCCGTGGTCGGCGTGCCCGACGCCCGCCTCGGCGAGGTCGGCAAGGCCTACGTGGTCGCGTCCCCCGGCCGAGCCCTCACCGCCGAGGAGGTCCTGGCCCACTGCCGCGAGCACCTCGCCAACTTCAAGCTCCCCCGCCACGTCGAGTTCCGGACCGCCCTCCCCCGCACCCCCACCGGCAAGGTCCGCAAACCCGACCTGCGGTGAGTCACTGCCTGTCTCGCTTCTTCCGCCGCGTAGTGCTCGGGTGGCGGAACCTCAGCGGCTTCGCCGCTGACGGGAAACCGACCCGACCCACCGGGCAGGTTCAGAGACAGGCAGTCACCCGGGCAGGCGCACCCCGCTCGCGTAGCCACCGGAGTCCGCCTCGGGTGCGGCGCGACCCCACCGCAGGGCGAGCTCGGCGTGCGGGTGGAAATCGACGCGCCAGCCGCGCTCGTCGAGCCGGTGGGCGTTGTCCCGGTCGACGCCGGTCTCGCCCGCGCTGGGCGCCGCGCCGCGGCCGACGAACTCGCGCATCCGGCGGTAGGTCTCGTCGTCCGGGGCGGTGATCGCGGTCTTCGCGAGCCTGCTGCCGGGCGGGCTGAGCTCGGTGATGGTGTCCAGCACCGCGGTGGCGTCCGCGGGCGGGAGGTAGGCGAGCACGCCCTCCTCCAGCCACGCGGTGCGGCGGGTGGGGTCGAAACCGGCGGCGGCCAGGTCGGCGGCCCAGTTCCCGCGCAGGTCGGTGGGGACGACCACCCGGCGGGCCGCGGACACGGGGCGTTCGGGGTGGCCGCGCAGCACCGGTTCCTTGAACGCGAACATCGCGGGCGAGTCCAGCTCGAAGCACACCACGTGCACGGGCAGCGGGAGCCGCAGCACCCGCGTGCTCAGCCCGGCGCCGACCTCGACGACCTGGGTGCAGCCCGCTTCGACCGCGCCCGACAGCTGCTCGTCGAAGTGGCGGGTGGCGACCACGCGTCCGTCGTGGAAGTTCTCGACCAGTCCGAGCAGGCGTTCCCAGGCGCCGTCGGGTGCGCGCAGGAGTTCGGCTTCGGCCGCGTCGGCGAACGCGCGCGCATAGGGGTCCGCGATCAGGCGGTCCGCTCGGTCGGTCTCGCGCGCCCGGATGAGCGCGACGCCCACGGCGGTGCGGCCCACCCCGGTGAGCGGTTCCGGTGTGCCGGGCATCGGCGCCTCCCCCGTTCGGCCGCCGCCAACCTACATCGCGGCCGGTGCCTGCGGGGCCGCCTCGTCAGAGCCAGTCGTCCTCGCGGGGCCAGATCAGGGGCGGCGGGGGTTCTTCGACGTTCGCGTAGGTCCCGCGGTAGAACAGCAGCGGACGGTGCGGATCGCCTTCGCCGAGGGCGTGCACCCGGCCGACGACGACGTAGTGGTCGCCCGCTTCGTGGACCGCTTCGACCGCGCAGTCCGCCCACGCCAGCACGTCGTCGAGCACCGGAGAACCCGAGGGCGCCGGGTGCCAGCCGACGGTGGCGAACTTGTCGACACCACCACGGCCGAACGCGGCGCTGACCGCCTCCTGCCCGTCGGCGAGCACGTTGACGCAGAACCGCCCGGAAGCCGCCAGCAGCGGCCAGGTCCGGGAACCGCGGCCGGGGCAGAACAGCACCAGCGGCGGGTCCAGCGACAACGCCGCGAACGACTGGCAGGTGAAGCCGATCGGGCGGTCGCCGTCCCGGCCGGCGACGACGGTGACACCGGTGCAGAACCGGCCGAGGACGCGGCGGAAACTCGCCTGGTCCGGTTCGGCCCGCGCCCGGGTCATCCGCGGGCCCCGATGCCGAAGTCGTGGCCCCACAGGCTCACCGCGGTGCTCTCCCGGGCGATCCAGTCCTCGTCGGCGACCTGCCTGCCCTCGCAGCCGAACTCGACGTCGAACCCGCCGGGCGATTTCAGGTAGAACGACAGCATCAGGTCGTTGACGTGCCTGCCGAGCGTCGCCGACAGCGGCACCTTCCGCCGCTGCGCGCGGTCCAGGGCCAGTCCGACGTCGTCGACGTCGGCGACCTCCACCATGAGGTGGACGATGCCGCTGGGCGTGGGCATCGGCAGGAACGCGAGGCTGTGGTGGCGCGGGTTGCAGCCGAAGAACCGCAGCCACGCCGGTTCCCCGTCGGCGGGCCTGCCGACGAGTTCGGGGGCGAGCCGCATCGAGTCGCGCAGCCGGAACCCGAGCACGTCGCGGTAGAAGTGCAGCGCCGCCGCGTCGTCGTGGGTGGACAGCACCACGTGCCCGAGCCCCTGCTCCTCGGTGACGAACCGGTGCCCGTAGGGGCTGACCACGCGGCGGTGCCGCAGTGCGGCGCCGTGGAAGACCTCCTGGGTGTTGCCGGACGGGTCCTCGAACCTGATCAGCCCGCACACCCGCCGGTCGGCGAGGTCGGCGGCGTCCCCGGTCTTCCAGGACACCCCGGCGGCGTCGAGGTTCCGGGCCACTTCGGCCACTTCCGCTTCGTTCGCGGCCTCCCAGCCGGTCTGGGCGAGCCGGTCGGCCTCCCCCGGGACGATCACCAGCCGCGCCGGGAAGTCGTCCATCCGGAAGTACACCGCGTCCGGGTCCGGCCCGTCGCCCTCGATCATGCCGAGGACCTTGGTGCCGAACACCCGCCACGCCTCGACGTCGGTGGCCTCGATCCGCAGGTATCCCAGCGAGCGGATGCCCATCGCGCACTCCCTCGATCGTCAGTTCAGCAAGAAGTCCAGGGCGAGCCGGTTGAACTCGGCGCACTTCTCCAGCTGCGCCCAGTGCCCGCAGCCGCCGAAGACGTGCAGCTGCGCGCGCGGGATCAGCTTGAGCGCGAGCAGCGCCCCGTCCAGCGGGTTCACCCGGTCCTCGCGGCCCCACACCAGCAGCACGCGCTGCCGCAGCCGGTAGGCCTCCCGCCACAGCAGGCCCTGCTCGAAGGTCTCGGCGCGGCGGAACGACTCGCCCATCGCGCGCATCGCGGCCAGCGACTCCGGGGTGGAGGCGGCCGCGTAGCGCTGCTCGACCAGTTCGTCGGTGATCAGCGACTGGTCGTGCACCATGGTGCGCAGGAACGCCGCGAGCTTCTCCCTGCTCGGCCCGGGCGGGGCGCCGAACTCGGAGAGCCGCCGCACGCCTTCGGTGGGGTCGGCGGCGAACAGGTTCAGGCTCAGCCCGCCCGGCCCCATCAGCACCAGCCGCCCGGCCCGGTCCGGGTGCTCCAGCGCGAAGCGGACCGCGGTGCCGCCGCCGAGCGAGTTCCCCAGCAGGTGCGCGCGTTCCAGCCCGAGCACGTCGAACAGCTCGTGCAGGGCGGTGGCGCTGTGGGTGAAGTACTGGCCGTGCTCGGTGGGCTTGCCGGAGCGGCCGAAGCCGGGCTGGTCCACGGCGATGGTGCGGAAGTGCCGGGCGAGCGCGGGGACGTTGCGGTGGAAGTTGCTCCAGGCGGAGGCGCCGGGGCCGCCGCCGTGCAGCAGCACCACGGTGTCGGCGTGCTCGGCGCCCGCCTCGTGGTAGTGCAACCGCAGCCCGGACGGGAGTTCGGCGGTGCGGCCGGTGGAGTGCTCGTCGAGCTCGGTTTCCGCTGCGGTGCCCACGGTTTCTCCCCTCACACCATCGAATCCTTGATCGGCAGGCCGAATTCGCCGGTGCCGAACATCGTGTAGGCGCGTTCCGGGTCGTTGGCGGCGTGCACCCGCCCGGCGTGCGCGTCGCGCCAGAACCGCTGGATGGGGGTGCCGGTGGCCAGCGCCCGCCCGCCGGAGTTCTCGAAGAGCCGGTCCACGGCCTCGATGCAGCGGGTGGTGGCGCGGACCTGGTCGCGGCGGGCGCGCAGCCGCAGCGGCATCGGCACCGGCTCGCCCGCGGCGACGAGGTCGTACTCCTCGGCGATGTTGCCGCTGAGCTGCAGCCAGGCGGCGTCGATCTCGCTGGCGGCCTCGGCGATGCGGACCTTCGCGAACGGGTCCTCCTTGGCCTTCTCCCCCGCGTAGGCGGCCCGGACCCGCGCGCCCTGGTGCTCGACGTGCGCGTCGTAGGCGCCCTGGGCCATGCCGATGATGGGCGCGGTGATGGTGGTGGGGTGCACGGTGCCCCACGGCAGCCGGTACAGCGGGCCGGTGTTGATCACGTGGCCGGGGCAGTCGACCTCGGACATGGCCAGGAAGCTCAGCGCGCGGTGCGCGGGCACGAACACGTCGTCCACGACGACGTCGTTGCTGCCGCTGCCGCGCAGGCCGACGGTGTCCCACACGTCGTCGATGCGGTAGTCGCCCAGCGGCACCAGGTAGGTGCAGAAGTCGACCGCCTTGCCGGTCGCGTCGCAGGCGGGCCCGCCGACGAAGGCCCAGCGGGCGTGGTCGCAGCCGGAGGAGAAGCTCCACCGCCCGGACAGCCGGTAGCCGCCGTCGACGACGGTCGCCTTCCCCATCGGCGCGTAGGAGGACGACACCAGGGTGCCGGGGTCGTCGGCCCACACCTCGTCCTGCGCCTGCTGCGGGAACAGCGCGAGGTGCCAGGGGTGCACGCCGAGGATGGAGGCGACCCAGCCGGTGGAGCCGCAGGCGCTGCCGAGCAGCCGGACGGCGCGGTAGAAGTCGACCGGGTGGGCTTCGACGCCGTCGTAGCGGGCGGGTTGCAGCAGCCGGAAGAACCCGGACCGCTGGAGTTCCTCGATGGTCTCGTCGGGGATGCGGCGGGCGTCCTCGGCCTTCTGCGCGCGTTCCCGCAGCCCCGGGAGCAGCCCGCGCACTTCGTCGACGATCCGCCGCCCGTCCTGCTCGCTCATCGCGCGCTCCCGTCCCCGTGCCCGCGGGCACGTCGTGGAACCTGTTCCGCCGTGGCTCGGTTCGCGGTGGCGGATTCCCGTTCCGGACGGTCCGCGCGCCGCCCGCCGATACTAGAACATGTTCTCATTCGTGTCGAGGATCCGAGCGCCGTCCACATCGGACCGCGCCGCTTCCGCCCGCAGTTCCAGGGCCAGCGCGATCAGCTGGTCCTCCTGCCCGCCGACGAGCTTGCGCTCCCCCGCCCGCACCAGCAGCGCCGCCGCGTCCACCCCGTAGCGCTCGGCCTGCACCTCGGCGTGGCGCAGGAAGCTGGAGTACACCCCGGCGTAGCCCATCATCAGCGCCGAGCGGTCCAGCAGGCATTCCTGCGGCATCGCCGGTCGCACCACGTCCTCGGCGGCGTCGGCGATCGCGAAGAAGTCCACGCCGGTGCGGATGCCGAGCTTGTCGCACACCCCGGTGAACGCCTCCACCGGCGTGTTCCCCGCCCCCGCGCCGAACCGGCGGGCGCTGCCGTCGATCTGCACCGCGCCCGCCCGCGCGGCGGCCACCGAGTTCGCCACCGCCACGCCCAGGTTCTCGTGCCCGTGGAACCCGACCTGCGCGTCCGCGCCGACCTCGGCGGCGATGGCCGCGACCCGGTCGGCGACCTGCTCCAGCACCAGGGCGCCCGCGGAATCCACCACGTACACGCACTGGCAGCCCGCGTCGACCATGATGCGGGCCTGCGCGGCCAGTTCCTCCGGCGGCCGGGAGTGCGCCATCATCAGGAATCCGACGGTCTCCAGGCCGCGTTCCCTGGCCAGCCGGAAGTGCTGCACCGACACGTCGGCCTCGGTGCAGTGCGTGGCGATCCGGCACACCTGGGCGCCGCCGTCCTGGGCGGCGGCGATGTCGTCGAGCACGCCGACGCCGGGCAGCACCAGGAACGCGATCTTCGCGCGGCGGGCGGTGCGGGCGGCGAGCGCGATCAGCTCCTGCTCGGGCGTGGCGGAGAAGCCGTAGGTGAACGAGGAACCGCCGAGCCCGTCGCCGTGGCTCACCTCGATCACCGGCACGCCGGCGCCGTCGAGCGCGATGACGATCGCGCGCACCTCCTCGGCGGTGAACCGGTGCCGCTTGTGGTGCGAACCGTCGCGCAGCGAGGTGTCGGTGATGCGCACGTCCAGCGAGTCGGAGAACGTCCTGGGCAGCCGGGTCACGAGATCCGCTCCTCCGCGTCGGCCGGGCGGCCCGCGCGGACGAGCTGCTCGCCCACCCGCACCGCCGCGGCGGTCATGATGTCCAGATTCCCCGCGTACGGCGGGAGGAAGTCGCCCGCGCCTTCGACCTCGACGAACACCCCGACCCGCAGGTCGTCGCCGAGCAGGTCGAACTGCGGGTCGCCCAGCAGCCGGTAGCCGGGCACGTACTCGGCGATCTCGGCGACCATCCGGCGCAGCGAGCCGCCGATCGCGTCCTGGTCGGCATCCGGTGGCACCGCGCAGAACACGGTGTCCCGCATGATCATCGGCGGGTCGGCGGGGTTGAGCACGATGATGGCCTTGCCGCGCTCGGCGCCGCCGATGCGCTCGATGCCGCGGGCGGTGGTGCGGGTGAACTCGTCGATGTTCGCCCGCGTCCCGGGGCCCGCCGACACCGACGCGACCGAGGCCACGATCTCGGCGTAGCGCACCGGGGCGGTCCGGGAGACGGCGTGCACCAGCGGGATCGTGGCCTGCCCGCCGCAGGTGATCAGGTTCAGGTCGGGTGCCGCGAGGTGCTCGCCGAGGTTCACCGGCGGCACCACCGCCGGTCCCACCGCGGCCGGGGTGAGGTCGACGGCGCGGATCCCGGCCGCGGCGTAGCGGGGCGCGTGGGCTCGGTGCACCGCGGCCGAGGTCGCCTCGAACACCACGTCGGGCAGTTCCTCCTGCGCCAGCAGCCAGTCCACCCCGCCCGCGCCGGCGGCCACCCCGAGGTCGCGGGCGCGGCGCAACCCGGCGCTGCCCGGGTCCACACCCGCCATCCAGCGCGGCTCCAGCAGCGGGGACCGGTGCAGCTTGTGCAGCAGGTCGGTGCCGATGTTGCCGGATCCCACGATCGCCGCGGTCGCCTTGCCGGTACTCATCATCGAGCTCCTCGAAGCGTCATCGGAACGTCACCGACGCGGCGCCGAGGCACCGCCCGCCGGTGCTGAACTCAGCGGTGAACGCCCGTCCCGCGGCCACGTCCACGGCCCGGGTGCAGGACCCGGGCAGCACCACGTGCCCGGCGCGCAGCCGCACCCCGAACCCGGCGACCTTGCGCGCCAGCCACGCCACGGCCCGCACCGGATCGCCGAGCACCGCGTCCGACCGCCCCTCCGCGATGCGCTCCCCGTCCCGCGCCAGCACCGCGTCGATGGCGCGCGGATCGACCGAGTCCGGCGGAATCCGCTGCTCCCCCAGCACGAATCCGGCGGAGGAGGCGTTGTCGGCGATGGTGTCGGCGAGCCGGATCCGCCAGTCCGCGATGCGGCTGTCGATCAGCTCGATCGCGGGCACCAGCGCCGCGGTCCCGGCCAGCACGTCGCGTTCGGTGCAGCCGTGGCCGGGCAGGTCGGCGCCGAGCAGGAACCCGACCTCCACCTCCACCCGCGGGAAGCAGAAGCGGTCCGCCGCGACCGGCACGCCCGGGTCGAGGCGCATGTCGGCGAGCAGGTGGCCGTAGTCGGGTTCGTCCACGCCCATCATCGCCTGCATCACCGGGGAGGACAGGCCCACCTTGTGCCCCACCACCGAGGTGCCGGGCAGCCGCCGCCGGATGTTGCCGAGCTGGATCTCGTAGGCGTCGTCGGCGGTCAGCAGCGGGTGCGAGTCGGTCAGCGGCGGGATCGGGGCCCGGTCCCGCTCGGCCCGCCGCAGCCGGGCCGCCAGGTCGTCGCGCTGGTCATCCGTGAGCACGGTCCCCTCCTCCGCCGAGCACCCGTCGTCCCGCGCGCCGCCCGGAGAACACGCAGTCGGCCAGCGAGAGCCCGCTGATGTACGAGTTCGAGCACAGCCCCACCGCGGTGCGGCCCGCCGCGTGCAGCCCGGGCACCGGCCGGCGCCGCTCGTCGAGGACCGCACCGGTGTCCTCGTCGACGAGCAGGCCGCCGAGGGTGAGCATCGGGCACGGGTAGGCGGCGCTGGGCCGGATCGACAGATCGAGCAGCGTGTACGGCGGGGTGCGCAGCGGCCGCACGAACTCGGCGGGTTTGCCCACCGGGTCCGCACCGGGCGCGGCGATGTCGTGGGCGCGGGCGGTGGCGGCGAGCCCGGCCGGGTCGATCCCGGCGCGCGCGGCGACCTCGGCGATCGTCGGCGCGGTCACCGAGCGGCGGTGCAGCAGGTGCAACGCCTGCAGCAGCTGGAACCACACGGCCTGGCGGGGCAGCGACCGGATCGCGCGCCGCCGGGTCTCGGCGTCGATGAGCAGCCAGCCGCGCCCGTCGTGGTGCCGGACCAGCGCGTCGCCGAGCGCCGCGCCGTAGCGGGATTCGTCGCAGACCCGCCGTCCGCGCTCGTCGACGAGGACGCCGTGCAGGAACTCGCTAGGCGGGGTGATGAACCGCCACACCGAGACGTTGCCGAGCTTGCCGGTGGCACCGCCCGCGGACCGGCCGAGCCGGATGCCGCTGCCGTCGTCGGCGCGGGTGCCCAGCGGCAGTCCGCCGCGGTGGCGCGGGGCGTGCTCGCGCAGCGCTTCCCGGTCGGCGATGAACCCGCCCGCGGCGAGCACCACGCCGCTGCGGGCGCGCACCCGCAGCGGGGCGGCGTGGCGGCGTTCGACCCGCTCGGCGATCGCGTGCAGCCGCCGGGCCGCGGCGGGCAGGTAGATACCGGGCTTCGCGGCCAGCCGCGCGCTGAGGCGGTGCCGGGCCCGCGCGGGACCGGGCGCGTCGCGCAGGGTGGCGCACTCGACACCGCGCACCCCGCCCTCGTCGCTGATCAGCCCGGTGACGCGGGTCTGGTCGAGGATCCGGACCCCGGCGGCGCGCACCGCCGCGGCCAGCGCGGCGTGCAGCACCTTCCCGGAGGTGCCGCGTCCGAGCGGCCGGTGCCCGCGCGGTGCGGGCCGGGCGAGGTCGCGGAACCCGCCCGCGGCCTCGCTGCCGGAGTAGTAGAGGTGGTGGCGGCGGCTCGGGTAGGAGGTCTTGTACGGCGCGAGGGCGTGGCCGAAGCGCACTCCCCTGGCCTCCAGCCAGTCGATCATCGCGGGCCCGTCCGCGCAGAAGCGGCGCAGCGTCGCCGGGGACACCGCGTCACCGACCTCGGCGCGCAGGTAGGCGTACACGTCCTCGACCGAGTCGGTGACGCCCGCGGCGCGCTGCGGCCGGGTGCCGCCCCCGGCGTAGACGATGCCGCCGGAGAGCCTGCTGGTGCCGCCCCCGCCGAACCGGTCCAGCACGACGACCTCGGCACCGGCCTCGGCGGCTTCGAGCGCGGCGCAGGCGCCCGCGACGCCGAACCCCACGACGACCACGTCCGCCTCGACGTCCTCACCCACGATGCCCTCCGAGTGGAACAAGTTCTGCACCGGCCCGGCGACCGCATGTCCATGTTCCCGGTCATCACCGTAGCGCCATGTCCACTAAAACTATAACCTGTTTCAGTATTGCGAGCGATGGAGGTGGCATGAGCGCACCCGTCCCGACACCCGACGACCGGTTCGACGTCGTGGTGGTAGGCAGCGGCGCGGCCGGGATGACCGCGGCGATCACCGCCGCGCGGGCCGGCCTGCGCGTGGTGCTGGTGGAGAAGGCCGCCCGCTACGGCGGCTCCACCGCGCGCTCCGGCGGCGGGCTGTGGCTGCCGGGCAACGCGGCGCTCACCCGCCGCGGCGACACCCCCGAGCAGGCCGCGGCCTACCTTGACCACATCATCGGCGACACCGCACCCGCCGAACTGCGCCGCGCGCTCCTCGACCACGGGCCCGCGATGCTCGACGAGGTCCTCGCCGCCACCCCGCTGCGGGTGCGGTGGGTGCCCGGCTACTCCGACTACTACCCCGAAGCCCCCGGCGGCCGCGCC
Source organism: Saccharopolyspora sp. NPDC047091 (assembly GCF_040643635.1). NCBI lineage: Bacteria > Bacillati > Actinomycetota > Actinomycetes > Pseudonocardiales > Pseudonocardiaceae > Saccharopolyspora > Saccharopolyspora sp. NPDC047091. Next base: position 8,481 of record NZ_JBEYUS010000043.1, on the reverse strand, counting down.
GACGGCCGGTCCGTGGAACCGGAACCGCTCGACGGCCACCTCCTCGGCGAGGAGCTGGACCGGCTGGAACCGGACTTCACCAAGGCACCACCGAACTTCGCCGTCACCCAGGCCGACTTCCGCTGGCTCAACCTCGTCGCCCGGCACCCGCGCGGCGTGCTGCGCGCCCTGCGCGTCGGCACCCGCTACCTGCTCGCCACCCTGCTGCGCAAACGGCTGCTGGTGCGCGGGCAGGCGCTCGCCGCCGGATTGCGCGCCGGGCTCCGCGACCTCGGCGTACCGCTGTGGCTGAACACCCCGCTGCTCGACCTGCTGCACGAGGACGGCCGCGTCACCGGCGTCCTGGTGCGCCGCGACGGCGCGGAGGTCGCGCTGCGCGCCCGGCGCGGCGTGCTGCTGGCCGCGGGCGGCTTCGAGCGCGACGCCGAGATGCGCAAACGCCACCAGCGCGAACCCATCGGCGCCGACTGGACCGTCGGCGCCGCCGCCAACACCGGCGACGCGATCCGCGCCGCCCACGGCCTCGGCGCCGACGTCGACCTGATGGACGACGCCTGGTGGGGACCGTCGATCCCGCTCACCGGCGGACCGTGGTTCTGCCTCGCCGAACGCACCCTGCCCGGCTGCCTGCTGGTCAACGGCGACGGCGAGCGGTTCGTCAACGAGGCCGCGCCCTACGTCGACGCCGTGCACGCCATGTACGGACCCGGCGACGGGCCCGCCCGCAACATCCCCACCTGGCTGATCGCCGACCAGCGCTACCGGAACCGCTACGTGTTCGCCGGGCTCGGCCCGCGCCGCCCGTTCCCCCGCCGCTGGTACGACGCCGGAGTCATCCACCGCGCGGGCACCCTCGCCGAACTCGCCGCCGCCATCGACGTGCCCGCCGAGGCGCTGCGCAGCACCGTCGACCGGTTCAACGCGCACGCCCGCACCGGCGAGGACGCCGACTTCGGCCGCGGCCGCAGCGCCTACGACCGCTACTACGGCGACCCCACCAACCGGCCCAACCCGTGCCTGGCGGAGCTGACCAGCGCCCCGTTCTACGCGGTGCGCATCGTGCCCGGCGACCTCGGCACCAAGGGCGGGCTGCGCACCGACGCCCGCGCCCGCGTGCTGCGCGCCGACGGCGAACCGATCCCCGGCCTCTACGCGGCGGGCAACACCGCCGCCGCCGCGATGGGCCGCACCTACGCCGGACCGGGCGCCACCCTCGGCCCGGCCATGACCTTCGGCCACCTGGCCGCGCTGCACATGGCAGGCGCGGCACCCGAACGCGCTGCGAACCCCGGCAGGGGTGAACGGAGGAACCGGCGATGACGCCGAACGACGACATCGACGTGCGCACCATCGACGTCGGAACCCCGCCCACCCGGTTCGCCCGCGGCTGGCACTGCCTCGGGCTCGCCGAGACCTTCAAGGACGGCAGACCGCACCCCGTCCACGCCTTCGGCGGCAAGCTCGTCGTCTTCCAAGCGGGCGACGGCGCGCTGCACGTCCTCGACGCCTACTGCAGGCACATGGGCGGCGACCTCAGCCAGGGCAGCATCAAGGGCGACGCCGTCGCCTGCCCGTTCCACGACTGGCGCTGGTCCGGCGAAGGCCGCTGCGTCGGCATCCCCTACGCCAAGCGCATCCCGCTGCGCGCCCGCACCCAGGCCTGGACCTGCCTGGAGCGCAACGGGCAGCTGTTCGTCTGGCACGACCCGGAAGGCTCCGCACCCACCGACGAGGTCGCCATCCCCGAACTCCCCGAAGTCGGCGACCCGGAGTGGAGCAGCTGGACCTGGGACTCGGTGTTCATCGAAGGCTCGCACTGCCGCGAGATCGTGGACAACGTGGTGGACATGGCGCACTTCTTCTACGTGCACTTCGCCTTCCCCACCTACTTCAAGAACGTCTTCGACGGGCACGTCGCCACCCAGTACCTCAACACCAAGGGCCGGCCCGACGTCGGATCCCGCTCCAACTACGCCGGCGAGGACAACCTCGGCGTCTCCGAAGCCTCCTACTACGGGCCCTCCTACATGATCGACCGGCTGTGGAACCAGCACCGCGGCACCACCGTCGAGACCATCCTGATCAACTGCCACTACCCGGTCACCGCGAACTCCTTCGTGCTGCAGTGGGGCGTGCTGGCCAAGAAGCTGCCCGGTCTCACCGACGAGCAGGCCGACGTGATGGCCGCCAAGATCGCCAAGAGCACCAGCGTCGGATTCCTGCAGGACGTCGAGATCTGGCGCAACAAGACCCGCATCGACAACCCGCTGCTGTGCGAGGAGGACGGCCCCGTCTACCAGCTCCGCCGCTGGTACGAGCAGTTCTACACCGACGCCGCCGACCTCACCGAGGACATGACCGGCCGCTTCGAGTTCGAAGTGGACACCACCCGCGCGAACATCGCCTGGGAGCAGGAGGTCGCCGACAACCTGGCCCGCCGGGCGGACTCGCCGTGACCCCGCCGAACTGGGCCAAGGCCCCCGCCGGCGACGACGCGCTGCACGAGCGCACCGCCGCCGACCGCCGCGAACAGCTCGAAGGCGGACTGCGGCCGGTGCGCTGCGACCGGTGCGGCACCTGCGTGCTGGCCAAGAAGAACAGCCCCGCCCACACCAGCGTCCAATGGACCCGCCGCGCCGCCGAGGACTGCCCGCGGCTCGCCGAAGCCGCTCGCGGCGGCAGCACCGCGCACGTTCCCGGCTGCCCCGACCTGGCGGACAGCATCGGCGCGCGGCTGCGGCACGACCGGGAGGCACCATGATCCACCGGCTCCAGGTCGACGAGGTGATCGAGGAATCCCCGGACGCCCGCTCCCTCGTGTTCGCCGCCCCCGAGGACGACTTCTCCTACCGCCCAGGACAATTCCTCACCCTGCGGGTACCGGACGAGCACGGCGGCTCCCTCGCCCGCTGCTACTCGCTGTCCAGCTCCCCGCACACCGGCGACGCCCTGCAGGTCACCGTCAAGCGCGTCCCCGGCGGCCGCGGCTCCAACTGGCTGTGCGACCACGTCACCGCCGGATCGGTGCTGGACGTGCTACCGCCCGACGGCGGCTTCGGCCCGGCCGCGCTGGACACCGACTTCCTGCTGCTGGCAGGCGGCAGCGGCATCACCCCGATCATGTCCATCGCGCGCTCCGCGCTCGCCGCCGGAACCGGGCGCATCGCGCTGCTCTACGCCAACCGGGACGAACGCTCGGTGATCTTCGCGGGCGCGCTGCGGGAACTCGCCGCCGAGCACCCGGACCGGCTCGTGGTGCTGCACTGGCTGGAAACCGTGCAGGGACTGCCGGACGCGGCGGCGCTGCGCGCGCTGACCGCCCCCTTCGCCGACCGCGAGGCGTTCGTGTGCGGACCGGGCCCGTTCATGGACGCCGCCACCGACGCCCTCGCCGCCACGCCCGGCAAGGTGCACGTGGAACGCTTCCACTCGCTGACCGCCAACCCCTTCGAGCAGGACCCGCCGATCGCCGCCGACGACGGCGAGGGAGGATCGGCGACCGCGCACGTGGACATCGACGGCGAACGGCACCGGCTGGACTGGCCCCGGCGGCAGCGGCTGCTGGACCTGCTGCTGGACCGCGGCATCGACGCCCCGTTCTCCTGCAGGCAGGGCGCGTGCAGCGCCTGCGCCTGCCGGATCACCGGCGGGGAGGTCAGCATGGAGCGCAACGACATCCTGGAGCAGCAGGACCTCGACGAGGGGATCGTGCTGGCCTGCCAGTCGTTCCCCGTCACCGACGAGGTCCACGTCAGCTACGAGTGAAGGAGCCGCATGCCCATCGACCCGGACGTCGCGATCGGCGCCACCGTCGCCGACCAGGACGTGACCTGGACCGAATCCGACGTGCTGCTCTACCACCTGGCGCTCGGCGCCGGAGACCCGCCGACCGATCCGGGCGAACTGCGCTACGCCTACGAGCAGGACCTGCACGTACTGCCCACCTTCGCGGTGGTGGCGCCGAACCTGCGCCAGTTCGAACCACCCGCGCTGTCCTTCCCCGGCGTCGAAGTCGACCTGGCGCAGGTGCTGCACGGCTCGCAGGAGATCACCCCGCACCGCCCGCTGCCGGTCGCCGGCGGCGCCCGCGCGACCACCCGGATCGTGGACGTGCTGGACAAGGGCATGGCCGCGGTGATCGTGCAGGAGACGGTGCTCACCGACGCGGACGGGCCGCTGTGCTCCGCCCGCTCGATGATCTTCGCCCGCGGCGAGGGCGGCTTCGGCGGGCACCGCGGCTCCACCCCGCGCGTCGACCTGCCGGAGCGCGAACCGGACCTCGTGGTGGACGCGCGCACCGAACCCCGGCAGGCGCTGCTGTACCGGCTCTGCGGCGACCGCAACCCGCTGCACGCCGATCCCGCGTTCGCCGCGGCCGCCGGGTTCGCGCGCCCGATCCTGCACGGGCTGTGCACCTACGGCGTGGTGTGCAAGTCCATCGTGGACACCGCGCTCGACGGCGAGGTCGCCCGCGTCGCCTCCTTCGGCGCCCGCTTCGCCGGCGTCGTGCACCCCGGCGAGACCCTCCGCACCCGGCTCTGGACCGAACCCGGCGGCACCCTGCTCGCCACCACCACCGTCCCGGAACGGGACGACACCGTCGTCCTCGACGGCATCACCCTCACCCACCGGAGGTGAACGGCCCATTCGCCCAGTCGCCCAGTCGCCCAGTCCCACCGGGCGAATGGGCCATTCACCCGCTGCACCGTCGGGGGCGGCGCCCGCTCAGGTGCGGCCCGCGGCGTTGAGCAGGTCCAGCGCGCTGTGCTGGCAGCCGTGCCCCACGCCCGGCTCCACCCACGGACCGTTCCAGTGTGGACCGTAGGAGTCCTGCGCGTCGCGATCGCGCGCGTGGGCCGCATCCGCCTGCCGCGCCAGGTAACCGGTGTACGGGTGATCGGCCAGCTCCGCGTTCAGCACCCCCAGCCCCCGCACGTACGGCCCCTTGAACGACGCCCCGTCCCCGTCGCAGTCGTCCCCCTCGACCGGCTCGCGCAGGATCCCGTCCGGGTTCAGGTAGCCGGACCCGGTCGAGGTGTCGGCGAGCTCCCGCGCCCGCTCCAGCAGCGCCGCATCCCCGGTCGCGCGGTGCAGCTCCACCAGCCCGCCCAGCAGCACGCCCTGGTTGTACGTCCAGGTGGTGTCGCCGTTGTTCGCGCAGTCCCCGGTCAGCCCGTCGTTCACCAGCCCGTTCGCGCCGATCATGCCGCTGCCCTCGAACCACGCCCACCCGTCGCGGGCCCGCTGCAGGTAGGTGGTGTCGCCGGGAATCCTGTTGTGCAGCGCCGCGTTCAGCTCGACGTAGAGCTCGTTGGTGATCGCGTTCTTGTAGGCCTTGTCCCGGTGCCACAGCACCCCGCCACCGCACTCCGGCGTCCAGTGCGCCGCCATGTGGTCGGCGTCGGCGCGCGCCGTCGCCAGGTACCGCTCGTCGCCGGTGAGGTCGTGCGCGGCGACCCACGCCAGCCCCCACCACCCGGTGTCGTCGAGGTAGTCGTTGCGGAAGTTCCCGCCCTGGGCGTTCAGGTTCAGGTCGTAGGTGCGCGCGATGGCGTGCTCGTGCTCGCGATCCCCGCCGACCCGGATGCTCTCGATCAGCGCCGTCAGCGCGTTCGCCGAGGTCCACCAGTTCCCGGTGTCGAACAGCCCGATGTCCTCGCGGTAGCGCCCCATCAGCGCGCTCGCGGCGGCGGTGCCCGGACTGTCCGCCGCGGGGGCCGCGACGGCCGCGGCCGGGGCGCACAGCAGCAGGCAGCACAGCAGGCCGAGCACTCGGAATCCGGTCATGGCAGCCCCCTCCGCCCCGCCCGGCGTCGCGCGGGAGCGCTTCCACGATCACCGGGCCCGCGCGGCGGTGTCAACGCCGCTCACCCCGGCGGCGGCAGGCCGCTGCCGGTCCACTCCGGAGCGTGGAGGAAGCTGGACGCGAAAAAAGGGGAGCCACCGCTCCCCTTCCCCGTCCAACTTATAACGCACCGGGGTCCTTGCGGCAAGACCCCCGCCATGGCGCACAATCATCCGCCGAAGCCGAGACCTGCGAAAACGAGATGTGTCCTCGTCCACATCCGAGGTCGGCACGGGCGCGGCCGGGAATGGGAGCGCGCCCGGCAGCGGTTGCGAACGAGGGGACGAGCAGCGGATCCGACCGGTGTTCGAGCAGTGCGAGGAAGACGGTTCAGCGACTGTGAGGGGCCCGTGTCAGCACAGGGGTACGAAGAGGAATTGCGGTCCGAGCGCGACTACGTCGCCGGGCTCTACACGAGGCTCGACGCGGAGCGCGCCCGGGTGCGCGGCGAGTACCGGGCATCGCTGCGCGGTGACGGCGAGTCGCTGGTCGAGCGGGACGTGCAGGTGCGCGCGCTGGCGAGCGAGGTGCGGCGGCTCGACGTGGTGGACAACGGGCTGTGCTTCGGCAGGCTCGAAGCGGAGTCCGGCGAACGCTCCTACATCGGCCGAATCGGCCTGTTCGACGCCGACGACGACTACGAGCCGCTGCTGCTGGACTGGCGCGCCCCGGCGGCCCGCCCGTTCTACGTGGCGACCGGCGCGCACCCGGAGGGCGTGCGCACCCGCCGCCAGTTCCGCACCAACAACCGCGAGGTGCTGGGCTTCACCGACGAGCACCTGGGCGGCCCCGGCGGCGGCGAGGAGGGCGACGCCGCGCTGCTGGCGGCGGTGAACGCGCCGCGCGGCGGCGAGATGCGCGACATCGTCGCGACCATCCAGGCCGAGCAGGACGAGATCATCCGGCTGGAGCACCAGGGCGTGCTGGTGATCGAGGGCGGGCCGGGCACCGGCAAGACGGTGGTGGCGCTGCACCGCGTCGCCTACCTGCTCTACACCAAGCGGGAGCGGATGGAACGCCACGGCGTGCTAGTGGTGGGCCCGAATCCGGCGTTCCTGCACCACATCGGCCGGGTGCTGCCCTCGCTGGGCGAGACCGACGTGGTGTTCATGACGCCCGGCGACCTGGTGCCGGGCCTGCAGGTCACCGCCGAGGACGTCCCGGAGGTGGCGCGGGCCAAGGGCTCGCTGCGGATGCTCGACGTGCTGGCCGCCGCCGTCGCCGACCGCCAGCGCCTGCCCGAGGCACCGCTGCCGATCGAGCTGTCCGACGCCGCGGTGCGCATCGACGCCGACACCGCCGAGTGGGCGCGGCAGGAGGCGCGGGACACCGGGCTGCCGCACAACGAGGCGCGGGCCACCTTCATCGAGATCGTCACCTACGTGCTCACCGAACGGGCGATCACCCGCATCGGCCGGGGCTGGCTGGACAAGCAGGACGTGGCGGCCCGCGAGCAGCTGCGCCGCGACCTGCGCGCGGAACTGGCCGAGAAGCCGGAGTTCGCCGCCGCGCTCGACGAGCTGTGGCCGGTGCTCACCCCCGAGGAGCTGCTGTCCGAGCTGTACACCTCGCCGGAGCGGCTGCGCGCCGCGGGAGCCGACGCGGGCCTGCTGCGCACCGACGGTGCCGCGTGGACGGTGTCGGACGTGCCGCTGCTCGACGAGCTGGTGGACCTGCTGGGGCGGGACGAGCTCGCCGAGCAGGCCGCGAAGCAGGCCGCCGAGCGGGAGCGCAAGGCCGAGCAGGAGTACGCGGCGGGCGTCCTGGAGATCATGGAGGTGGAGCGGCACGACATGATGGACGACGAGGACCACCTGCTCGCCCAGGACCTGGTGTACGCCGAGGACCTCGCCGACCGGTTCGTGCAGCACGACACCCGCAGCCTCGCCGAGCGCGCCGCCGCCGACCGGGACTGGACCTACCGGCACGTCGTCGTCGACGAAGCGCAAGAACTGTCCGAAATGGACTGGCGGGTGCTGATGCGGCGCTGCCCGGCGCGGTCGTTCACCGTGGTCGGCGACCTCGCGCAGCGCCGCTCGGCGGCCGGGGCGAGCTCCTGGGGTTCGATGCTGGACCGGTACGTGCCGGGCCGCTGGCAGTACCGGCCGCTGTCGGTGAACTACCGCACCCCGGCGGAGATCATGGCCGTCGCGAGTTCGCTGCTCGCCGAGTTCGCCCCGGAGGTGACCGCACCGGAATCGGTCCGCTCCTGCGGCACGCCCCCGTGGTCGCGGCAGGTCACCGACGAGGAGCTACCCGCCGCCGTCGACGAGTTCGTGCGGGCGGAGGCCGAGCGCGAGGGCACCAGCGTTGTGATCGGCCCGCCGGACGTGCCGGGTGCGGTGCCCGCGTCGGAGACGAAGGGCCTGGAGTACGACGCGGTGCTGGTGGTCGACCCGGACCGCATCCTCGCCGACGGCCCGCGCGGCGCGGCCGAGCTGTACGTGGCGCTCACCCGCGCCACCCAGCGGCTCGGCGTGCTGCACCGGGAACCGCTGCCCCGGGCGCTGTCCGGGCTGGCGGAGCTCGACGGCCCGGTGCCCGCGGGTTCGACTCGGTAACCGCCGGACGGCCGCGGCCGGAGCCTTGCTCCTCTGCGGCCGTCGTGGCTTTGGCCTTCCGAGTATTTACTTCAC
>NZ_JBEYUS010000042.1:0-54047 GCF_040643635.1 Saccharopolyspora sp. NPDC047091 | reverse complement strand
CGCCGAGCTGGGCTGCTCGTGGCCGCGCGGATCACCGGTCTCGGACGAGGTCGACGGCGGTGCCGTCCTGCCAGGGGCGCGGATCGGTGAGGAAGGTCGAATCCCCGTCCGGGCCTTGGAGTTCCAGCCAGCGCCGCAGCGCCGACCGGACCCGCTCGGTGGGCACGCCGACGCCCTGCGCGACGAGCTCGCGCAGCAGGCTCTCGGTCGCGGTGGTGGCGTCGGGGTCGTGGAACAGCTGCTTCTGCGCGGCCACCACGTCCCGGGGCCGCCGGGCGAACACCGCGGCGCGGTGCTGGGCGCGGGCCAGCACCGCACCTGGTGCAGCCGGGCGGGGCGGCGTGGTCCCGCCCGGCGTGGCGGCGCTCGGCGCGGTCCCGCTCGGCGCGGTCCCGCCCAGCGCGGTCCCGTCGACGACGGTCCCGTTCAGCGCGGTCCCGTTCGCATCGGGGGCGGCCACCCCCGTGCGGGCCCCGCCTGCCGGAGTCCGGTCCGGCGAGGAGCCGACAGCGGAGACCCCGACGGACGAGACCCCGTCGACCACCGAGCCGCGCCCGGCCACCGGACTCACCACCACCTCGTCCACCAGCCCCCACCGCTGCGCCTCCGCGGCGTCGAGCGGTCGTGCCGACAGCATCAGCTCCAGCGCCCGGGACGGTCCGACCAGCTGCGCCAGCCGCCGCCCGCCGAAGGTGGTGGACAGCCCGATGCTCAGCTCCGGCAGCACGAAGCGCGCGGACTCGGAGCAGAACCGCAGGTCGAAGAACACCGACATCTCCAGCCCGCCGCCACCGCACGGGCCGTCGACCGCCGCGATCCACACCGCGGGCGAGCGCAGGACGCGTTCCAGCGCCAGGTTGAACGCCACGAGCCGGTGCACCTCGGCGAGCGGGCCGCGCCGCAGCAGCCGGCGCGCGGTGGCCCCGCCGCGCCGGTGCAGCAGCGCCACCGAGCGCACCACCGCCGCCGTGGCGCGGCGCGAGCGCGTCCGCGAACCTTCGGACGCGGCGAGCAGGTCCCCGATGTCGTAGTGCGTGATGTACCTGCCGGGCACCCCGCCGGTGACGACGACCGCGCCGATGCTCCGGTCGTGCTCCACCGCGTCGACCAGGGCGATGAAGTCCCGCTGCATCGCGGCGGTCATGTAGTTGTGCGGCGGTGCTTCGACGAACGCGGTGAGCACCCGGCCGTCCTGCACCACGCGCAGCGTGGCGTACTCCTGCTCGACGGCCTTCACCGCGCCCCTCCTCCGGTCGGCGGCGCCACGCGCCGTCCTCCTTCCGACAGCGGGGCCAGCACCGGCCGCAGCGCGTTCCCGGCGGCGAGCACCGTCGCATCCGGGCGGACCAGGGCGGCCCGCTCACCGTCCAGCCAACGGCCCAGCGGTTCCTCCGGCGTGACGAGCACGGGCAGCGCCCCGGCGCGTTCCACCTCGTGCAGTTCCCCGGCGTCCAGCGGCAGGTCGGTGACGAGCGCGAACCGCCCGCCCGCCAGGTCGTCGAAGCGCGAGCCGGGGGCGAGTTCCGCGTTCGGGCACAGCCGTCCCGCGAGCCCGGGTCGCGCGCGCACCAGCGAGGAGCGGCCCAGCGCGGGGCTCGATCCCTCGCCCAGCACCGAGTGCAGTCCGGGCACCTGCAGCAGCTTCGGCAGCAACGTCCGGCGCAGCAGGTCCGCGGTGCGCCCGCCGCCGGTCATGGCCCGCCCCATCGCGACCGCCGCGCGGACCATCGTCGCCGCGTGCCTGCGCCGTTCCACCTGGTAGCTGTCCACATCGGACTCGGGCAGTTCGCCGCGGAGCACTCCGGCCAGCTTCCACGCCAGGTTCTGCGCGTCCCGCATCCCCGCGCCCATGCCCTGCCCGATGAACGGCGGGGTGAGGTGCGCGGCGTCGCCGAGCAGGAACACCGGCCCGTCGCGCCAGCGGTCGGCGACCTGCGCGTGGAACGTGTAGTCGGTGACGCGCAGCAGTTCCAGCTCCGGCTCGTCCCGCACCCAGGGCCGCAGCAGCGGCCGCAGCGCCGCGATGTCGGGGTAGTCGGCGGCGGATTCCCCCGGCAGCAGCTGGAATTCCCAGCGGTAGCGGTCCGGGCCGACGCGCATGAAGCTCGCGGACCGCTCGGCGGAGCACAGCTGGTGCGTGCCGTCCCAGCGGCCCAGGTCGTTGGTGGTGGCGATGTCGGCGACCAGCCAGCGCTGCTGGAAGCCGAGATCGGTCATCCGCGCGCCGATCGATGCCCGCACGATGCTGTTCGCGCCGTCGCAGCCGAGCACCCGGTCGGCGAGCACCGCCCCGGTCTCGCCGGTGGTGGTGTCGCGGTACTCGACGGTGACCGCGCCGTCGCCCGCGAGCTCGTGCCGCACCAGTCCGGTGACCTCCACGCCGCCGCGCAGCCGGGCCCGCGGGTGGCGGGCGAGGTTGCGCCGCAGCAGCCGCTCCAGCTCGGGCTGGTCGAACATGCTGGCCTCGGGGAAGCCGTGCACGCCGGGGCCGCGGGTGCGCCCGAACTCGGCGAGCACCTCGGTGTCGGCGTCGACCAGGCGCAGGCCGGGGGAGGGCAGCGAGATCGCGGCGAACTCCTCGGCGACGCCGAGGCGGGCGAGGATCCGGTGCACCTCCTCGTCCAGGTGCACGGCCCGCGGCCGCGGGTAGACCTCGGTGAAGCGGTCCAGCACCAGGCAGTCCACGCCGAACCCGGCGAGCAGGGAGGCCGCGGTGATCCCGGTCGGCCCGGCACCGATCACCACGACGGGGACGCGGTCGCTCATCGGTGCTCCACGGTGGTGCGCTGGGTGCCCAGGTCGAGTGCGCCGTCGTCGGTGGCGATGGACGCGGTGATCACGTCGCCGTGCCGCAGGTAGGCCGGGTTCGCGGCCTGGCGGTCGACGAAGGCCTTCCACTTCTTCGCCGGGGGCAGCAGCCCGCCGATCACCTCGAGGACCTTCGCGGGTGCCTGCAGCGCGGTGCCGCCGGGTGTGCCGGTGAGCACCAGGTCGCCCGGGTCCAGCGGCTGGAAGCGGGCGAGCAGACCGAGCGCGCGGGCCGGTTCGACGATCATGTCGGCGGTGGTGCGGTCCTGGCGGACCACGCCGTTGACCTCCAGCCGCAGCCGCAACCGGCCCAGCCGCGCGAAGTCCGCGGCGTCCAGCAGCACCAGGCGCGGGCCGACGGGGGTGAAGGTGGGATAGGACTTCGCCTCGTAGAACTGGCCCTTCGGCAGCTGCACGTCGCGGGCGCTGACGTCGTCGGTGACGACGAGCCCGGCGACGTAGCGCGGCAAGTCGGCTTCGGTGACCTCGGTCCCGACCGGCAGCGAGGCACCGAGGACCAGACCGAGTTCGACCTCGTAGTCCAGCAGCCGCACGTGCTCGGGCCGCACCACGGCGGAGTTCGGGCCGGTCACCGAGTGCGAGGCCTTGCGGAAGAACGTCGGCGGGACCTGGTCGGGGTCGAAGCCGGATTCCCGGGCGTGCGACTTGTAGTTGACCATCTGGGCGACGACGCGGCAGGGCGCGGTGACGGGGGAGGCGAGTTCCAGCTCGGCGACCGCCACGTCCGCGTCCCCGTCCCCGGCGGCGGCCGCGTCGATCGCGGCGCGGTCGGCCAACAGGTCGGCGGTGGTGCGCGCGGCGGTGTCGATCCGGACGGCGCGGCCCGTGCCGGGGAGCTCGACGTACCAGTCGTCGGTGGTGCGCAGGACGGAGGTGCTCATGAGTTCATCGCTTTCAGCAGGCTCAGCAGGCGGGCGGTGGTCAGTTCGGTGCCTTCCCCGCGCACGCTGTCGAAGATCTCGCGCAGCTTGGCGGGGGACGGGGCAGCGCCGAGGAAGTCGCGGGTGACCGGCGGCCCCCACTGGGCGAGCCCGGTGGCGGACATGCTCGCCCAGCCGGGTTCGACGGAGGCGTCGAACAGGTCGCCGTCGGCGAAGTGCTCGACCATCAGGCCGTCCGGGTCGCGCCAGTAGTCGAACAGCTGGCTGCCCTGCACGTGCCTGCCGATGCCCCAGGCCCGCTTGTAGCCGCGTTCGCCCAGGTAGCGACCGCCCGCGGCGAGCGCGTCGAGGTCGCTGACCTGGTACGCGGAGTGCACGTACCCGGTGGACGGGCCGAGGTGCATCGCGAGGGTGTGGTGGTCGGCGGGTTCGCCGCCGCGGTCGCAGCGGATGAACGCCATCGTCGGGCCGAAGGACCGGTCGTCGGGCAGGTGCAGGAAGTCGCTGACGATGAGCCCGAGGGTGTGCAGGTACCAGTTCAGCGCGGTCTGGAACCGCGGCGTCTCCAGCACCACGTGCCCGAGCCGCTGCACCCGGGCGGGTTCGAGCGCGGCCCGCTGGGTGCGGTTGATCCGGGGCGCGGCGAAGCGGTCGGGGCCGAGCCCGGTGTTGAGGGTGAGCGGGACCTGGCCGGGCAGCTCCGCGTGCTCCTCGGCGCCGTGCACCACGCCGACGGCGATGCCGGAGGGGTCGGTGAGCTCGGCGATCCGGCCGGGGCGGCCCGCGCCGAGCCCGCGGACCCGGGCGCCGGCGTGCCGGGCGAGCCGGTCGAGGTCCTCGGCCGCGGCGGCCTGGAACACCGGGCCGGTGAACCGGGAGCGGGAGCCCCGCCGGATCACCAGCGAGTCGGTGCCGGGGAAGCTGCCGCGCAGCCGCAGTTCTTCGCGGGTGCGGGCGGCGACGGTGAAGCCGAAGTCGCGGGCGAAGTGCTCGGTGCGGTCCAGGTCGGGCTTCTCGAACTCCAGCCAGGCCAGGTCGCGGACCTTGATGATCGGGTCGCGGGCGCGGCCGGGGTGTTCGCCGGGCAGCGCGCCCCGTTCGCTGTGCAGGCCGCTGTGCGCGTCGGTGGGCAGGTCGTCGGGTGCGGGTATCTCGATGGTCATCGCTGGTCGCCTTTCGGTGCGGTCGGCGGTTCGGTGGCGAGCCGGGGGAAGAGGGCTTCGGCGGCGCCGCGCTGCATGCGGTGCTGGTCGAGGTGCGCCTGGTCGGCGGCGAGCGCTTCGGCGAGGCCGCGGGCGGCCCAGGCGGGGGTGAACGGGAGATCGCTGCCGTAGAGCAGCCGGTCCGGGCCGACCAGCCGCAGCAGCGCGGGCAGCTGGTGCGGCAGCGCGAACCCGGCCAGGTCGTAGTGCAGTCCGCGCAGCGCGCCGAGCACGTCGACCTGCGGTCCGCCGGTGAGCGCGGGGGCCATCGCGATCCGGTCGGCCAGCACGGGGAGCGCGGCTCCGGCGTGCGGGACGACGAACCGGATGCGCGGATGGCGGTCGAGGGCTCCGCTGAGCACCAGGGAGGCGACCGCGCGGGTGGTCTCGAACGGGAATTCCAGCACCGGGCGGGGGATTCCGGCGCTGATCTCCGCCGCGCAGGGCGGCGAGGTCGGGTGCAGCAGCACCACCGCTCCGCGTTCGTCCAATGCGGACAGCAGCGGTTCGTGGTCGGGGTGGCCGAGGTGCACGCCCGCGTAGTGCGTGTGCAGGGTGAGGCCGTCCGCGCCGAGCTCGTCGAAGGCGTGCTCGACCTCCGCGAGCGCGCCGGGGAGGTCCGGCAGCGGGAGCGAGGCGAGCAGCCCGAACCGGTCCGGCCGGGCGGCCACGATCTCGGCGCCTTCGGCGTTCACGTCCCTGGCGAGCCGCCGGGCGTCGGCGTCGGATCCGAAGTGGACTCCGGGGGAGGACACCGACAGCAGCGCGGCCGCGACACCGATCGAGTCCATGTCCGCCAGCGCGGCTTCGGGGCTCCAGCCGGGGATCGCGGGCATCCCGTCGGGTTCGGCGTGCCCGGCGGCCACCATCGCGGCCCGCAGCCGCGGGGTGACGTAGTGCGCGTGCACGTCGATGGCGTCGCGCAGCGGTGGGGTCGGGTTCATGGTGCTCCTGGCTCGGCCTTCCCGTGTTGCTGATGAAAGCATCAAGTATGTGGAGATCATCGTCAACAGCGGGAGTCTGAGAAAGTGATGAGAGCATCAAAAAAGCGGATTTCGTCAGTCGACTTGTTACGCTGGACCACATGCCCACCCCAGCCACCACCGGAAACCGCAACGACCGGCGTCGCGCCGCGACGCGGCAGGCGCTCGTGCGCGCGGCTCGGCAGATCCTCGCCGAGGGCGGCGACACCGCCGTGAGCATCCAGCTCATCGCCGAGCGGGCCGACGTCGGATTCGGCTCCTTCTACAACCACTTCGAGTCCAAGGCGCAGCTGTTCGACGCGGCCGTCGTCGACGTGCTGGAGGAGTTCGGCCGCGCCTTCGACGACCACCTCAGCGGAGTCGAGGACCCGGCGGAACTCGTCTCCGGCGGCTTCCGGCTCAGCGCCCGCATGGTCGACTCCGACCCGGAGGTGATGCAGATCCTGCGCCACCGGGCGCGCGACCACATGCACTCCGGGGTCGGGCTCGCCCCGCGCGCGCTGCGCGACCTGGAACGGGGCGTGGCGGAGGGGCGATTCCTCGCCGTGGACCCGCTGATCGCGCTCACCGCGCTCGCGGGCAGCCTGCTCGCGCTCGTCGAGCTGCGGTTCTCCCACCCCGAGCTGGACGGCGACGCGGCGGCGACCGAGCTCGCCGAGATGGTGCTGCGCAGCTACGGGCTCAGCGTCGACGAGGCCGCCGAGGTCGCCCGCAGGCCGCTGCCCGAACTCGGCTGAGCGAGCGGGGGAACGCCCGGCCGCACCGGACGTTCCCCGCGCTGTTCACACCGCGGGCGGGTAGGGCAGCAGCCCGGCGTCGACCGCCTCCCACGCAGCCCGGAGCTCGGCCAGCAACGCCGGTTCCCGCAGCGAGTGGTCGGCGCACTCCGACGGGTCCTGCTCCAGGTCGAACAGCACGTCCCGGCCGTGGTTCACCGGCAGCTTCGCCCGTTCGGCGCGGTGGTACTTCCACTTCCCGCGGCGCAGCGCCCGTTCCCCGCGGTGCCGCCAGAACAGGTCCCGCTCCGGCGGCCCCTCCCCGCGCAGCAGGTACCCGGCGAGGCTCGCCCCGTCCAGCGGCGCCGCCGGATCGGGCCGCCCGCCCGCGACCTCCAGCGCGGTCGCCGTCCGATCCGGGGTGAGCACCGGCACCGAGCTGACCTGACCGCCGTCCAGCCGGGCGGGCCACCGCGCGATCGTCGGCACCCACCGCCGGGAGAACGTGCGAGGTGCTGCGGACATGGGGGAGCGGTCCTCTCCGGGCGAATCCCGTTGCGCTGTGGGGGTTCCCGCCGCCCGGACCGGGCGGCGGTGATCCGGCACCACCGCCCCGCGGTCCGCGAACTCGGCTCAGCCGGTCAGCTTCGCCAGCGCGGTGTCGGATTCGGTCTCCGCCCAGCTGAAGATGCCCTTGGACATCGTGCTGAGCTCCGCCGCCGCACGGCTCGCGTAGACCTGCTTGCGAGCGCGCTGCACGACGGCGCTGTCCGGGGCCGCGTCGCCCGCGAGCTGGGCGACGTGGCAGGCCAGCCGCAACGATCCCTCCGCGGCGAGCGCGGTCGCCCGCTCGGCCAGCGCCTCCGCGCCCCCGCACAGCCCCGCGAGCTCGGCGGCCAGCGCCGCGTCGGTCGCGGGCTTGAGGTGCGCCGGGTTGCCGTCGTACCAGCCCGCGTAGAGCCGCCAGACGTTGCGGACCACGAACTCCGGCTCGTCGTAGAGCGGTTGCAGGTAGTGCAGCCCGGCGAGCTCGTCGGGGACCTGCACCCGGTGCAGGGTGTCGACGAGGGTGGCGCCTTCGTTGAGACACGCCAGCGTCTGCTCGACGAGGCTCTCCAGGTAGGCGGCGCTGTTCTCCAGCACCTCCCGGATGCGGTCGGCGCCGACCACCGGCACGCCGTGGCTGCCGAGCATCAGCTCGGCGCCGAGCGAGGCCATCCAGCGCAGCGCGACGGCCCACTCCTCGGGGAAGCGCTGCACCTTCTGCGGGTTCCCCGCATTCGGTGCGAGACCGATGAACAGGTCCCCGGGGAACAGGATCTTGCGGTCCGGCAGCCAGCCGACGGCGTGGTCGTCGGTCTCGCCGCGGTGGTGGGTCAGCTCCAGCGCGAGCCCGCCGACCTCGATGCGGTGCGCGTCGGTGAACGTGACGTCGGGGCGCCGGAACTCGCTGGGCCAGGTCAGGTCCGGCAGCTGGAACTGCCGCCGGTTGATGACCCCGTTGTAGCCGTTGGTGCGCACGTAGCGGTCGAAGCGCTTCGCCACGTTCTGGTGCGCGACGACGACGGGGCGGTCGCCCGCCGCCTCGAACGGGCCGAGGCCGAAGACGTGGTCGGCGTGCCCGTGCGAGAAGACGGCGTGCGTGACCGGCGCGTCGCTCCAGCCCCGCACCGCGCGGTGCAGGTTGTCGGCGAGCATCGCCGAGCCGGTGTCGAACAGCAGCAGGCCTTCGTCGTGGCGCACCGCGAAGGCGTGGCTGAAGCCCGGCACCATGAACACGCCGTCGGCGACCTCCTCCGGCGGCGACATCGCGGAGTGCCCGGCGAGCTCGGCGAGCTGCGCCTCCCCGGTCCAGACCCGTTCGGCGGTGCGCAGGATGGATTCGGTCATGGTGTTCCTCTCGTCGTGGTGCGGAAGGTGCGGAAGGTGCTGCGGGTTCACGCGGCGGCGGGTGCCGGGGCCCGGGTGGCGCGGCGTTCGACGACCACGGTCGCGGCGGCCATCGCCAGCAGGGTGGGCTTGTTGAAGAAGGTGCCGAGCACGGTGAGCCCGACGACGGAGTCGATCGAGTACAGGTAGGCCAGCGGCAGCAGGTGCAGCAGCCACATCGCCGCCCAGGCGGCGGTGAGGGCCCGGTGCCTGCGCGTGGCGCGCCGGTCGTGCGGCACGTCGGCGGGGGTGACGCCGAGCTTGCGGCAGACCACGGCGGTGATCGGGCGGTGCGCCAGCAGCGACCCGGCGCAGACCAGCAGCGCCGCGAGGTTGATGAGCAGCTCGGGCAGGAAGAACGCCTTGCCCTCGCCCATGACGATCGCCCCGGCGCTGTGCAGCGCGACGAAGCCGGTGGAGGCGATGACCATGCCGAGCGGTTCGCCGCGGTAGCGGCGCAGCGCGGCGATGGCCACGGCGACCAGCAGGGCGGCGAGCGCGGCGCGGCGGGCGCCCCACGGGGTGTTCAGCAGCAGGAAGGTGAACGGCGGTGCGGCCGCGTCCACGATGTGCCGCAGCACCGCGCCCGCGCCGGGGCGGGAGGGCGGTGCGGCGGAGTCGGTGTCGTTCATCGGGTTCTCCACGTGCTCGGCAGGTGGTGCAGCCGGACTGCAATAGTCCGGAGCTGCGCGGGTCGGGCTCGGGTGGAAACGGGGTCGTGGGTGGTCGCGCCCACGTCCGGGCGGCCGGCGGAAACCGCGGTGGCGCCCGGGGATCCCGGTCCGCGCGGTTCGGCTCCGCGATGTTTCTGATCGTATCATCACTTACGAGTGTCACGTCAGAAAATCCGGGGTCGACGGTCGCGGCTCGTCCTCGGGTGGTTATATTGCAGTGATACTGCACTAAGTGGCCGACTTCTCAGGAGCGAACATGAGCACCACGGTGACCTTGACCGGAACCGGCGTCCCCTTCCCCAGTGCGGACCGCGCGGGCGCCGGCACCCTGATCCGCCACGAGGACATCGCGATCCAGGTCGACGCGGGTCGCGGCACCACGCTGCGGCTGGCCGGGCTCGGCGTCCTCCCGCACGACCTCTCCGCGCTGCTGCTGACCCACCTGCACAGCGACCACGTCGTCGACGTCGCCGACCTGGTGCACACCCGCTGGGTGCAGGACCACCTCGTCGGCTCCGGCCCGCTGCCGGTCGTCGCCTGCGACGGGCACGCCCGCCGCTTCCTGGACCGCGTCCTCGACGCCTACGAGTACGACGTGGCCGTGCGCCGCGAGCACGTGCAGGAGAACCCGCCGAGCCTGGTGCCGACCCTGTTCCCGCTGCCCGAGGCGCCGACCGAGGTGTGGGCCGACCCCACCGGCCGGGTGCGGGTGGAGGCCGTGCGGGTCCGGCACGAACCCGTCGAGCAGGCCGTCGCCTACCGGATCACCACGCCCGACGCCGTCGTGGTGGTCTCCGGGGACACCCGCGTCTGCGACGAGGTCCAGGACCTCGCGCGCGGCGCCGACGTGCTCGTGCACGAGGCGTGCCGGGCTTCCTCGCTGCAGCCGTTCGTCGCCGGCTCCGCCTTCGAGACGATCTTCAGCTACCACGCGGACACCGTCGCCCTCGGCGAGCTCGCCGCGAAGGCGGGCGTCGGGAAACTGGTGCTCACCCACCTCATCCCCGCGCCGGAGAGCGATGAGGACCGCGCCGCCTACGAGCGCGAGGTGCGCGACGGCGGCTGGACCGGCCCGCTCGTCGTCGGCTCGGACCTCGACTCCGTCGTCGTCGGCTGAGCTCCGAAGGCGCAGGCCCGTTGGTGGGGAATCCCCGGTGGGGTCGTCGGCGAGGTCCGCTTCCGGTCGACCGGTCCAGGTCCGGGCGGAAGGGGTTCGTCATCGACGCGCACCGAATCGTCGTGGGTGAGCTGGTGGGTGGACACCGCCCAACTCGCCCTGCAGTCCGCGGCCGGCCGCGGCACGTGGCACCCGAGCGGGTGGTCGCGCTACGACCGCTACCGGCCTACCTGGGTGGACTCCGCGCCGGTGCGCGCACCCCGGAGCTCCGGCTGCGGTACTGGGGCGCCGACTGGGCCCGGAACTCGCTGCCCCGGGTGCTGGATGCCGCGGAACTGGAAGAACTGCTGGCGCTGGTGGACGTCGAGCGGTCGGAGGAGGTCCGGGCCGCTCACCTTGCGCTGCTGTCCGCTCGGAGCGCGGGCGACCTCGCCCTGCACCAGGAGGAGGCGAGGGTGACCGACCCGGCCACCATCGACCGGCACTGGGACCTCTACGGCCTCCGCCACCAGTTCGCGTGCGAGTCCGCCCAAAGCGTGCTCGACCACCTCCGGAACCCGGCCCCCGCCTGACCCCGCCCTCCGGCGGACGCGGGCCTGGAGCGGACCGAGCGGGTAGCGGCGTCGGTTGCTTCACCTGGCGTCGCACCGGACATCCGGTCGCTGACCCGCTCCACACTCCGGCCCGGCTGACGAGTGCTCAGCGATGCTCTTCAGCCGGGGCCGGGTTCTACTCGGGTGGTCGGTCGTGCTCCCGCTCCTGGTGTGGCGTCGTCCCGATCAGGGGTCGGCCTGCTGCGGTGGCGAAGCGAGGCGTCGACGAGGTGCTGGACGGCGCACTTCCGCGCGGGTGGCGAACACGCGGGCGCGACCGAGTGCACGGCCGGCAGCCGGAGCATCGAGCTGCGGCTGACCGCCCTCGCGGAACGACGCCAGCACGGCGGACGCTATTCCGCGGCGAGCAGCCACAGCCACGTCGACGGTGCGCCGAACGGCTCGCGGCGCTGAACCCGCAGGCCCGCCGCCGCGAAGGCGTCTTCGTAGGCGCGGCGGCTCGCGATCGGCGTGTCCATGAAGGCGTGGACCAGCTCGAACTCGACGGAGAAGATCGGCAGCGTGCTGGGCGAGATACTCCAGTCCTGGCTGACGGTGTCGCCGACCAGGAACCACTTGGCGTCGGGGAACACCTTGCGCAGCATCCGCATCGTGCCTGCCGGGTCACCGCTGCTCTCGAACAGGTCGTGCATCATGAGGAAGCTCGTGACCAGCTCGACGCCGGGGAACGTCCGCTCGTCGAGGACGTCGAGGACATCGGCGCACACGACTTCCACGCGGTGTCCTAGCCCCGCGTCGGCGACGCGTTTGACCGCCTTTTCGCAGGCTCCCCGGCTGGTGTCGATTCCGAGCCCGTTGCGCGCCTCGTTCGATCCGCACAGCCGGATCAACCGGGAGGCATCACCGCACCCGAGGTCCGCGACGGTGCCGAAATCGACGTCCGCGACGACCTCGTGCTCGGTGCGCAGCATGAGTTCTTCACCGACCAGACCGGAGCCGACGGCGACCTTGCCGCCGTCGCGGTCGACGTCCGTGCCGAAGGTGGCCCGGCCCGTGGCCAGGTCGGCGAGGTGGAGCAGCACGTCGCTGTACCCGCCGACTCCCCAGGTGAAGAAACCTCGGTGACGCGCCAGCACCCGTCCGGCGTCGGTCAGCGCGACCGTGCTCGCGGTCCCCGGATCCGAAGGAGTGACAGCGGAACTCACCTCGACGTAGCCGAGCAGCGCGGCGGCGCGCAGGAGCGCGAGCAGCTTCGACGGCTCCGCTCCGGTCAGCGGGGGGAGGGCGTCGAACGGTCGCGCACCGTCCTGGAGGTGCTGCCAGACGTTCAGCTCGGTCAGGGCGAAGACCACGTTGGCGCCCACGTAGCCGTTGAACAGCGCCGCCGGTTCGATGACGGGTCCGGTGGCCACCTGAATGCGGCCCTTCGGAGCGCCGAGGCCGGTGTTCAACTCGTTGTGCACTTCGGAGTCTTCGAGGATGGTGGCCAGCGCATCGCAGAACCGGTCCACCTGCTCCGTCGTACCGACGGTGACCCGCAGGTGGGCGGGCAGACCGAACATGCTCAGGTCCCGGACCAGGATGTCGTGGTCCTGCTTCAGCCGCGCGGCGATCTCAGCGCTGTTGCCGGGCGGCTTGACGAGCACGAAGTTCGTGGCGGAAGGCTGGAACGCCACGCCCATCTCGGTCAGGCGCGCGCAGAAGTGTTCCCGCGCCGCGACCGTCTTCCGCCGCACCTCGTCGACGTAGTCGCGGGACTCCAGCGCCGCGGCCCCGGCCTGCTGGGCGATTCGATTGACGCTGAACGGCAGCGGCTCCCGGGTCCGGCGGATGCGCTCGACCAGGTCCGCCGGACCGAGCGCGCAACCGAGTCGCAGGGATGCCAGCCCCCACGCCTTGGAGAAAGTGCGGAGCACCAGCAGACGGCGACCGGCGCGGACCGCGCTGATCGCGTATTCGTGGTCCGGCCCCGCGAACTCCATGTACGCCTCGTCGAACACCGGGATCACGCCGGCGGCCTCGGCGGCCGTGAGGATCCTCTCGACGTCGGAGGGCTCGAGCACCGTTCCCGCCGGGTTGTGCGGGTTGCAGACGAACACCAGCGTGGGCGCTCTTTCCTCCGGCGCGGCCATCGCCTGCACCACGGCGTCGACCGGCACCCGGTAGTCGTCCAGCGGCAGGCTGTGGACGCGGGCGCCGACCACGCGCGCCGAGGAGGCGTATCCGGGGAACGTCGAATCGGTGACGAGAACCGTGTCGTCGGAGCCGAGGAAGGTCATCGAGGTCAGCAGCACGAGTTCGTCGGCCCCGTTGCCCACGACCACCATGTCGGACTTGAGACCGTGGTACTCGGCGACCCGTTCGCGCAGTTCCGCGCAGTCGCTGTCCGGATAGGACGTGCAGGCGTTGACGAGTTCCTCGGTCGCCGCGCCGAGTGCGGCGGGTGGTGGCGGATAGGCGCTCTCGTTGCAGTGCA
This sequence comes from Saccharopolyspora sp. NPDC047091, assembly GCF_040643635.1. Taxonomy (NCBI): domain Bacteria; kingdom Bacillati; phylum Actinomycetota; class Actinomycetes; order Pseudonocardiales; family Pseudonocardiaceae; genus Saccharopolyspora; species Saccharopolyspora sp. NPDC047091. The sequence continues at coordinate 40,686 of NZ_JBEYUS010000042.1, read as the reverse complement.
GCCTGAGCACTCCGTCCTGTCGTGCCACTCGTGAGGACCCGGTCTCGGTCGGCATCCGGCCCATGTGTACCCCTTCACATACGGATGAGTAGTTCCGATGAGTTCGTCCTCACTGGACAGTCGCGAGGGCGGAGTCAACGGCGGCCGGTGTCAGAACTCGACACCGGGGGACTGGAACGCGGGTCCGAGCACGGTGTCGCCGTCCCCGGACGGCATGTCGTGGAGCTTCTTGGCCTGCACCTGGAGCTGGTACATCAGCCCGACGGAGTCGTCGAGTTCGTCGGGATGGCCGTTGAACACGCGGTGCAACGCGGTGAGCATGTTCGTGTAGGACTCGTCGCAGGCCACCGATTCGCGCCTGCCGGGGGAGTCGGCGGGGAGGCGGTAGGTGTCCGCGTCGTCCACGACCGGATGGACCCCGGCCGGGTCGAAGGGCACCTCGGCTCCCTCGAACACCCACGCACCGCGGTCGTTCCGGACGAGTCGACGTCCCTCCACGATCTCCTGGAAGCGGTAGTAGTGGCCGAACTCGTCGGGATCGAGGACGCCGTCACCGTCGAGGTCGTGCGGGCTTCCCTCGCCCTCCTCGATGATCTGGTAGATGGCCAGCAACGCGGAGCGCTTGTCGGTGACCTTGTAGAGCGTGCCCGGCGCGTCGGGCCAACTCACCTGGCGGGCGGGATCACCGGTGAACAGCGACCCGCCGTCGTCGAGTTCGCAGATCGCCCGCGCGATCTGGTTGTAGAACCAACCGATCGTCTGCGGTGTGTACTCGGCCCGGTTGAACCAGTCCTCCAGTGCCCGCATGGCGCCGTCGTCGGCCTCCAGCACGGAGCCGGAACGGTCCAGCCGCACGCTGTTCGGTGCGATGACGGAACCGCGGAACGGCTCACCGTCCACAGTGGGATGATCCGGCTGCTCGATCGCCATGAACACGTCCTTGACGTGCTCGCGGGACATCGTGCGCAGCCGTACGGTCAGATCGGGCAGCACCGGGCCGGGAAGCTTGCCAGGATAGGTCGGGACCAGGCCGGGTCTGCCGATCTGCGGTGCCCCGCCCACGGCGTTGAGCAGGTTGCAGACCTGGGCCATGTGCTGCATCTCCTCGATGACCACCCCGCGGATCGTCTCGGCGATCCGCACGTTGTGGCCCGCCTTGATCGAGAGCAGCGCCGCGAGGTACGGCGGCACCGTGGCCTGCTCGACCAAGACGGCCTGCTGCAGCACGGCACGCAGTTCTTCGGGACTGCCGATCTCCATCACCGGGGGAGCGGGCTCGGTCCGCAGCCACTTCACGATCATGTCTCGCTTTCCTGGTGAGAGGTCTCGGGTGACGGGCATGTGGTTCGGCGATTCCAGCGGGGCCAGCATCGTGCGGCGGATGTAGGTGCCGTGCCGCGTGACGTGGTGGTAGTTGCCCAGATCGAAGAGGTCATGCATGACCGGGTAGAGGTTGGCGTATCGCTGGAAGATCGGCCGCACGTCGCGGTTCCAGGTGGGGCGCTCCGGGCCGGTGTAGCGGTCGAACACCCGCACGCTGAGATGGCCCGACGGCGCGTCCGGTCGTGCGGCGAACCGGTAGGGGATGCGCACGGTGAGCCCGTCGAGCAACGGGCGGGGATGGCCGGGGTCCCGGCCGGTGAGGGTGATGCGCGCACGCCCCTGCTCGTCGGTCGTCACGCTGCGGGGAAACTCCACGACGTCGGGCTCTTCGCCGGTACCGAGCGCGATTTCGGCGTGGGCGGCGGGTCGCCCGAAGCGAAACGCGCGGAAGTCGACGGTCGCGGTGTCGTGCCCCTCCTCGGGATGGAGCCGGAAGACGTACTTGTCGGCGTGGAGCGTCCCGCCGTCGTGGGGCTCGGCGAGCAGCACCTTCGGCGGTCGTGCGTCGTCCACCACTGCCAGTCGTCGACCGGCCATCGCCTGGTGCTGACCGGCGGCGGGCCGAGCGGTGACGATGGCGGCAGCGCGTTCGTAGAAGCCCTCGTCGATGCCGTCGAGCGGGGCGAGCACCTCCGGCGTGCCGTTCTCGTCGAGCGCGGCGAGGCTCAGCGCCGGGAGCTCGACGAGAGGCCCACCGCGCGTCGACGCCCTGATGCTGTTGCCCAGGTCCACGAAAACGATTCCCGAACCGTCCACTCTGCACGGCGCATGGTGGAACGGCGCGCCTTCGGCGGGACTCAGAACACGGGCTCCCGCCCAGTGCTTCGGCTGCCCGCTCCGATAGGGCCCGATCGACCCCACCATGCGGCCGTAGGTGAGGTTGTCGCTCCACTCCTCGATTCCGTCCTCGACACCGTCCATGTTGAACTTGATCGAGAGCGTTTCGTCGTCGGTGGTGTCCCGGATCTCGCGCAGGATGGCCGATTCGAGCGGGTCCGCCCACTCCAGGTTGGTCAGCACCGAGTGGTACACGGCCGCCGGGTCGCCGCGGCCGGACGGCAGCGTCGCCCGCATCCACATCTCGTCCATGGCCGCTACGGCGTAGTCGGCTTTGAGGAGTCGGTTGCCCGCCGCGTCCAGGAGTCGCACCCGCAATCCGTAGATCTCGGAGACCAGTTGGTCCTCCGGGTCGAGATCGACGAACTTCCCGTTGGCGCGGAGATCGTCGTCCCGCAACGTTCCTTCGAGAGCGGGGTCGTCGGCCTTCGACGTCAGGGTGCGGCCGTCGGCGTAGCAGGCGCTGGTGATGCGCAGGTCGTGCAGCCGCAGCGCGTTGGAGCCGCCGGGGTTCCACAGCCCGTTGACGTCCGGGAGCTTCATCCGCCAGTGGAAGCGCGGTTCGAACAGGTCGTTGTCGAAGTACGGCTGGGCGTTGTTCACCGTGGCGGCGTCGGACTGGAACGTACCCGCGAAGTTCAGCCGCGGGTGTCCGAGGTAGGTCACGGTGATCCTCCCACTGTCCGGTCGAGCGTCTGGCGTTCGTCGTGCCGCGGTCCGGCCGGATGCGCTCTGGACCGCGAGGGACGTCGAGATGTCCCCACCAACGACACCATCGGGACCTTTCGGCACCGGTGCAAGGCCCTGAAGCCAGGAATCCGCCCGGAGAGGGCGCTTTCATCCTGGACTTAACCGTCCATCATGGACGGTGCGTCACAACGTGGACGTCATGTGTCGAACTCGACCGGCAGTTCCTTGGCGAACCGGAAGTTGATGCTGTCGAGCCAGTCCAGGTCGTCGGTCCGCAGCCTGAGTTCGGTCGTCCGCTCCAGCAGGACGCGCAGCGCGATCTCGATTTCGGCGAGCGCGAGCGAGGCCCCGAGGCAGTAGTGGATGCCGTGTCCGAACGACAGGTGGTCGGTCGCTTTGCGGGTGACGTCGAGACGATCCGGGTCGTCGTAGCGGCGCGGGTCGCGGTTGCCCGCCCCGAGGACCAGGGTGACGGACTGGCCCTGCTCGACGTGCTGGTCGCCGACCTCCATGCCCTCCAGCGCGACACGGGTGGTGAACTGCACCGAGCTGTCGTACCGCATCAACTCGTGGACCGCGACCTGGCAGAGACCGGGATCGGCCCGGAGCCGGGCGAGCTGGTCGGGGTGTCGCAGCAGGGCCAGGACCGCGTTGCCGATGAGGTGGGTCGTGGTGGCCTGTCCGGCGTCGATGAGCAGCAGGAAGTTGGCGAAGACCTCGTCGTCGGTGTAGGTCTCGCGCTCGAGCGCTCCGGCGATCACCTGGCTGAAGAGATCGTCGGCGGTACCCGCACGTCGCTTCGCGGCCTGCTCGTCGAAGGCGGCCCGCAGGGATTTCACCCGGGGGACTTCCGCGCAGGACTGGGTGAAGAACTCGTGCAGCAGGCCTTGCCAGTTCTCCAGTAGCGGGGTGGCGTGGCCGGGCACGCCGGCCAGGTGTGCGATCACGTTCCGGGACAGTGGTTCGGAGAAGTCGCCGATGACGTCCATGTGCCCCTGGTCGAGCACCGCGTCCACGAGTTCCTCCGCGCGCTCGGCGATCAGCGGGCGCATCTCCCGGATGAACCTCGGGGTCAGTCCCGGTTTGATGATGCGGCGCAGGCGGCTGTGCTCCGGGGGCTCGTTGAACAGCATCATGTCCGACAGCGCGCCGGCGAGCGGCTTCATATCGGAGCGGACCGATTCCGGGAGCTGGGCGTGGAAGTCCCCGATGCGCGCACCGGAGAGCCGGTCGTCCTTGGAGAGCTGCGCGATCTCGGCGTGACCGAGGACGATCCAGCTCCGCATCCAGTCGTCCCACTGGACCGGGCCGTCCTCGCGCATCGCGTGGTACAGCGCGTACGGATCAGCTGCCCAGTCCGGCTGGTAGAGGCTGAGCAGGCTGAGCGTGCTCGAGGGCGCCATGCGCGTGAGGTCCTTCCCGCATCGGCAGCGAAGCGTCGTCGCGCGGATTCCCCAGAAGGCGCGGGTGAGCGTGCTTCGCTGTGCGGCGAGTGTGTCAGCGGAGGTGCCCCGGAGCAACGGTTTCGGGTCGCTCAGGGGCATCCGTTAAGCGCCGGCGAAATCAGTCCTGTGTGGACTGGAAGAAGCGCCCGCCGGCTGGGCACTGCTCACCTGCCTCCGGACGCCGACGCGCAGGTTCCCTCCCACTGGTACGGGAGGGAACCGGGCGGGCGGGTCAGTCGGACCCGATCGCCTCCAGCATGTTGGTGCGCGCCGCCCGGTGGGCGGGCCACAGCGAGGCCAGCACACCGACGATGACGATCCCGACCAGGGCGAGCAGGATCAGCGTCCACGGGAGCGTCGCCCGGGACAGCGCCTGCCCGAGCATCGCGTGCTGCATCACCGTCCCGGTACCGATTCCCACGCCGACCCCGAGGATGCCGCCGAACAGGGAGATCACGATGCTCTCCACCCGGATCGTGCGGCGGACGAGGGCGCGGCCGGCTCCGACCGCGCGGGTCACGCCGATCTCGCGGGACCGCTCCATCACCGACAGCGCGAGCGTGTTGACGACGCCGAAGACGGCGATCACGATCGCGACGCCGAACATCGCGTACATGACCAGCAGGCCGTACCGGAACTCCTCCACCCGGTCGGCGATCACCCCGTCCCGATCGGTGATCGAGATCTCGGGACGGCTCTGGAAGGCGGTCGCGATGGCCTCGCGTGCGGCCTGCGGATCGGGGCCGCCGGCGTAGACCGTCGTGACGTGGTCGCGCAGGTTCGGCGGTGCCAGGGCCTGGTCGAAGAAGATGCTCGCCTGTGCTTCGGTGGCGTCGTAGACGCCGACCACCTCGGTCTTCACCGGCGTTCCCTCGACGACCAGTTCGAGCGGGTCGCCGACCTCGAGGCCGAGCATGTTCGCCTCGTTCTGCGCGATGATCGCACCGCGCGACACGTCGTCGGTTCCTTCGGTGATCTTCGGCGTGAGCACCTCGCCCAGGCCCTCGCGGTCGATCGCGGAGACGATGCGCTCGCTCGTGCCACCCTCGTGCCGGATCTCGGCGAAGGTGTCCCTGCTGGCGAGGACGGTGGAGACGGCGGGCAGCGACCTGAGCTCCCCGACCACACCGGGGCCGAGGGTGGCGGCACCACCGGCGGCCGGTTCCAGCACCGTCGAGGTCACCGGGATGTTCAGCCGGATCGAGGCCGTCACCATCGTGGCCAGGCTGGAGCTGAGCGTCGCGAAGGCGCACACGAGCCCGAGCCCGACCATCAGGGTGGTCGCGGTGGCGGCCGTACGCCGGGGGTCGCGGGCCGCGTTGCGCATCCCGAGCCGTGTCGCCGGGCCTCCCCAGCGCTGTGACCAGCCGGCGAGAGGGCGCAGCGCGCCGGCTGCGACCGGAGTCAGCAGCAGCACCCCGCCCGTGCACAGCACGGCACCGCCGATCGCGATCATCCGTTCGAGGGTGCCGAGACCGGGAGACGCGGTGGCCACGATCGCGACGAGGCCCGCGACCACGCAGATTCCACCGGCGATGGACTGGCGGGTGTGCGGGCGTTTCGACGTCACCGCGTCGTTGCGCAGCGCGGCCATCGGGGAGACTGCCGCCGCGCGCCGGGCGGCACCGTAAGCCGCCGCGACGGTCACCAGGACCGCCACCAGGTAGCCCGACCCGACGCCGAGCGGCGGAACTCCGTAGCGGACCACGTCGCCCTCGGGCTGCATGAACCGGAACACGATCAGGCCGAGCCCGATCCCGAGCACCGTGCCGATCGTCGCCCCGACGCACGCGAGCGCGGTCGCCTCGACCACCACGCTCGACCGGACCTGCCTGCGATGGGCACCTACCGCGCGGAGCAGCGCGAACTGCCTTGTTCGCTGGGTCACCAGGAGGCTGAAGGTGTTGGTGATGACGAACATCCCGACCAACAGCGCGATCGCCGCGAAGGGCAGCAGTTGCGCGAGTGTGTCCGACGCCGTCTTGTCCGCGGCCTGCTCGGCGTTCGTGACCAGCTCGGCACCGGTGGACACGCTGTACTCGTCGGTGGCGTGCCCGGCTCCGATGGTCTGCTCGGCGGCCTGGCGCAGCGCGCTGGGTCCGGTTCCGGGGGTGCTCGTGAGTTCGATGCGGTCGAAGCGGTCCCCGACGAGCGCCGCCGCGGTCGCTCCGTCGTAGGCGATGGACGGAACGTGCTCGGAGCGGCCCGCGGCATCGGGCCCCAGCGCGGAGTACTGGAAGAGCCCGACGACGATGGGCTCGTCGATGCGGCCGTCGCCGAGCACGATCCGGGCACGATCGCCCAGGGCGAGTCGTGCCTCGCCGGCGCGCGACTCGGCGAGGGCCACCTCGCCCGGACGCTGCGGCCCTCGCCCGTCAACGAGGGTGAACCGGCCGGTCTCGTCCCAGTTCGTGCCCGCCAGGTCCGTGCCCGTCGAGACCAGCTTGCCGTCGGTGCCCACCACACCCGCACGTCCGGCGATCACGCCGTGCGCCCCGGCGACGCCGTTCGTGGCGGCCAACGCGTCGCGGTCGGCGAACGTCAGATCCGGGTCCTGGGCCGCGGTCTGCACCGACACGTCGACCCCACCCCGGGCGGTCTGTCCGGCGAGCGTCTTGGCCAGTGAGTCGGAGACGACGAAGCTCGCGACGACGAACGCGACGCCGAGCGCGATCGCGACCAAGGTCATGGCCAGGCGGCCCCGGTGCGCGCGGAGATCGCGCAGCATTGCTCGCAGCATCAGAGACCGACCTTTTCCAGAGACTTCATCTTGTCCAGCACGCCTTCGGCGGTCGGTGCGTACATCTCGTCCACCAGGCGGCCGTCGGCGAGGAACAGCACCCGGTCCGCGTAGGTAGCGGCCATCGGCTCGTGGGTCACCATGACCACGGTGCGGTCGAAGTCGTCCACGCTGCGTCGGAGGAAGGACAGGATGTCCGACGACGACCTGGAGTCGAGCGCACCGGTCGGTTCGTCGGCGAACACCACGTCCGGCTGGGTGATGAGGGCGCGGGCGCATGCCACTCGCTGTTGCTGGCCGCCGGAGAGTTCGCTCGGCCGGTGGCTGAGCCGGTCCCGCAAGCCGATCGCCTCGATGATCGATTCGGCCACCTGCGGGTCGGGCCTGCGCCCGGCGAGGTCCAGCGGGAGCGTGATGTTCTCCCAGGCGGTCAGCGTGGGGAGCAGGTTGAACGCCTGGAACACGAACCCGATCCGGTCTCGGCGCAGCTCGGTGAGGGCGACGTCGTCGAGGCCGGTCAGGGCGGTGCCGCCGACGAAGACCTCACCATCGCTGGGGTGGTCGAGTCCCGCGACGCAGTGCATCAGCGTCGACTTGCCCGACCCGGACGGTCCCATGATGGCGGTGAACTGCTCGCTGCGGAACTCCACGTCGACGCTGTCGAGCGCCACGACGCGCGCCTGGTCATGGCCGTACACCTTGGTCAATCCGGCTGCACGGACGGCAGCGGTCGTTTGAGTCATCCGCACAGCGTCGTGCCCGGGAGGTTCGCTGCCGTCGGCCGATCGGATAGATGATCTGCAACTAAAGTCGCGCCTCGAAAAGGGACGTCGGACGGCCGTTACGCTCGGCGCGTGGACCCCAAGGCGCGCTCGGAAGCCCAGCAGCTCGACGCGAAGGACCGGTCGTGGTCGACGGCCGACCGCGTGCTCGCCGTGGCGGTGTGCCTTGCGGTGTTCGTCGCGACCTTCCTCCCCGCCGGAGCGTTGGTAGCCGAACCGGCCGCGTCCACCTCGATTCCGGGCCTCGCCCTGACCCTGCTGATCGCCACCCTCTCGGCGGTCGTGACCTGGCTGGTGCCTCGCTGGTCGTGGCCGCTGTACGCACTCGCGTTCGGTACCTGGTTGATCGCCTCGCTCTGGCCGTTGCTCTGCGTCGCGTCGTTCTGGGCGGCGTTGCGCCTGCGCTCGTTCGTCCTCGCGACCTACGCGGTCGCGGCGACGGCAGCGGTCATGGCACCCACTCTCGTGCGGGTGGGGCGGCCGGACGTCGGGTGGGACTCCATCCAGAGTTCCTTCGGCGGGGTCGCCCTGTTCGTCGTGCTGCCGTTGTTCATCGGGCTGTGGGTGAAAGCGCGACGGCAGGTCGTCGAGGGGCTGCGGGAACGCACCCAGCAGCTTCTGCGGTCGCAGGAGGCCCGCGCGGAGCAAGCCCGCGCGCAGGAGCGCTCTCGCATCGCCCGCGAGATGCACGACGTGGTGGCGCACCGGGTGTCGCTGATGGTGCTCCACGCGGGCGCGATCGAGGCGAACTCGCCGAACGAACTGCTGGCGGACGAGGCCGCGCTGATCCGCCGCACCGGCCGGGAGGCGCTGGGCCAGCTCCGCGAGGTGCTCGGCGTGCTGCGACTCCACCCGTCGGAGATCCAGCTGCAGCCGCAGGCCACCGTGGCGGACATCGAGGATCTGGTGGAACGGTCTCGCTCCGCTGGCCTCGACGTTCGCTATCGGTGCGAAGGCACGCCTGTGGCGTTGCCCGCGATGGTCGACCACACCGCCTACCGGCTCGTCCAAGAAGCGCTCACCAACGTGCACAAGCACGCCGGAACCGCCAGGACCGAGGTGACGGTGCGGTACCTGGCGTCCGCGGTGGAGGTCGGTGTCAGTAACGCGGCTCCGGAACGGGCACCGGAGGGGCTGCCGGGCAGCGGTCTCGGACTGGTCGGCCTGCACGAGCGGGTGGGACTGCTGCACGGCACGCTCACCACCGGGCCGACCCCGGACGGTGGGTTCTCCGTCCAGGCGACGTTGCCGACCACTCCGGTGGAGTCCGGCGAGTCCACTCGGGGACCGGCGTGACGAGCTGTCGTATCGATCACCCGCACGCCCGGCCGGCAGGCTGACGGAGGAGCACTCCACTGCGCGGGCGCATGGTCACCGCATCCTTCGCCATCGAAATCGGGTCCGATCCAGCCGGGTCCGAACCTCCTTGTGCCAGGCGGTCGTTCGTTCCTTTTTGCGCTGACTTACGAACCTTGACCGGCGTTCACGTGCGCGGATAGCTTCCGATCGGTTCATGCCGGTGCGTTGCCGACCTGCTCGCAGACGCGCGGCACACCACGAGGAGCTGGGGGCTTCGGCGCGGTGTCACGCGAGGCGTGGCACACGCTGAGTTTTCGCGGTTCCCTCGCCGTTTCTCTTGTTCCGCGGAACCGCCACGAGCGGGTGCCGCCACGTTAGGGGGAATCCGCGCATGGTCGTCGACATCGGACGGTGGAGCAGCGTGACGGCGCTGCTTCGCCACCAGGCCGCGTCCCGTCCCGGGCAGGACGCGGTGGTGCGGGTCCACGACGCGAGCGCACGGGAGGCCGACCACCTCAGCTACGCGACGCTCGACGAGCGCGCCCGCACCGTCGCGGTGTGGCTGCGGGAGCGTTTCGCGGTCGGGTCGCGAATCCTGCTGCTCTACCCACCGGCCGACTTCACCACCGGGTTCCTCGGATGCCTCTACGCGGGAATGGTCGCGGTGCCCGCCCCACTGCCGGGGCGGTACCACCACGAGCGGCGACGGGTTCGGGGCATCGCCTCCGACGCAGGCGTGAGCGCGGTCCTGACCGACCTCAGCAACCTGGACGCCGTCGCACGCTTCGCGGGCGAGCAGCTGGGCGAGATCGACGTCCTCGCCACCGACTCCGGCGGCATCGCCGATCCCGCGAGCTGGACCGCCCCGGCGACGGTGCGGGACGACGTCGCGCTGTTGCAGTACACCTCCGGCTCCACCGGATCGCCCAAGGGAGTCGTGGTCAGCCACGCCAACCTCCTCGTCAACGCCGAGGCGCTCTGCACCACGCTCCAGGTGGACGACGGCACGCGATTCGGCGGCTGGGCGCCGCAGTACCACGACATGGGGCTGATGGCGCAGACCCTGCCCGCGCTGTTCCTCGGGAGCACCTGCGTGCTGATGAGCCCGACGTCCTTCCTGAAACGTCCGCACCAGTGGCTCCAGATGATCGATCGCTACGACGTGGCGTGGTCGCCCGCGCCGAACTTCGGCTACGAATTGGCCGCCCGGCGCACCAGTGACGACCAGGTCGCGGAGCTCGACCTGTCCCGCTGGCGGTACGCCGTGAACGGCTCCGAGCCGGTGCGGGTGTCCACGATGGAGGAGTTCGCGGAGCGGTTCGCCCCGGCGGGTTTCCGGACCGAGGCGCAGTGCGCCTGCTACGGACTCGCGGAAGCGACGGTGTTCGTGTCCGGCTCGGCTCCTCGTGAGCCGGTGACCGCCCGGGTGGCGCGCGGCGAGCTCGACCGCGACGTGTTCGCACCGGTCCCCGAGGACGCGGCCGGCCGGGTGCTTCCCAGCAACGGCTTCGCCGCCGAGAGCCACGACGTGGTCGTCGTCGATCCGCTCAGTCGCGAGACCCTGCCGGAACGCGCGATCGGTGAGTTGTGGCTGCGGGGTGCCAGCGTCGCCCGCGGCTACTGGAACAACGCTGCCGCCACCGAGCGGACCTTCCGCGCCACAACCGCGGACGGCGACGGTGAGTTCCTGCGTACCGGGGATCTCGGCACCGTGGTGGACGGCGAACTCTACGTCACCGGCCGGTTGAAGGAGGTGATGGTCCTACGTGGACGGAACCTCTACCCGCACGACGTCGAGCAGGAAGTCCGCTCGCAGCACCCCGAACTGGGCAACGTGGGCGCGGTGTTCGACGTCGACGTGCCCGGGGACGACGCGGCCGTCGTGATCACGCACGAAGTGCGGGGCAACCCGGCCCCGCGAGACCTCGCGGAGCTTGCCACCGCGATCAGGCGGACGGTGTCCCGCGAGTTCGGTGTTCCGGTCGGTGGAGTGGTGCTGCTGGGCAGGGGGGCGGTGCGGCGGACCACCAGCGGCAAGATCGAGCGCGCTCAGATGAAGTCCTCGTTCTGCGCGGGCGAACTCGAAGCCCGGTATGCGGAAGTGGACTCGCGCCTGCCGGTCCGGACGGTGCGGGCACCCGAGCACGCGGCGGAGACGGCGGTAGCCGGATGAGCACGACGAGCACGAGTCGAGCGCAACTCCAGGCGTGGCTGGCCGAACGCGTGGCTGCGCTCCTGGATCGGCCGCCGTCCGAGATCGCGGTCGAGGCGGAGCTCGGTGATCACGGGCTGGATTCCGTCCGGGCAGCGGCGCTGGTCGCGGAGATCGAGGACCGTTGGGACCTCGTACTCGACCCGGCCGTGACCTGGGAACACCCGTCCGTCGCCGCCCTCGCGAGCCATCTGGCGGAACTCGGCGCGACCCCCCGCTGAAACCGAGTCAAGACCGTGGGCGCGCCCACCCGTTCCATCCGAGGAGAGTGCACGGTGCCGAAGTCCGAGGCCGGTTTCGCGTTGTCGGCCGCGCAGCAGGGTGTGTGGGTCGCCCAGCAACTACAACCGGAGACGTCGCTCTACCACTGCGCCGTGTACTTCGAGGTCGAAGGCGCGCTCGACGCCGATCGGCTGCGCAAGGCCGTGACCCGGGCGGTGGAGGAGACCCACGCGCTGCGGATGCGATTCGTGTCCGATGTGGACGGTGTGCGCCAGGTGCCGCGCGCCACGACGGCCACGTTGACGGTCGTCGACTGCGAATCGGTGGCGGAGTGCCTTGAGTGGATGCGTGCCGAGGTCCGCGCGCCCCAGGACTGGGAGCACGGCGCGTTGTTCGCACACGCGCTGCTCCGTGCGCCCGGGCGGGAATTCGTGTACTTCCGCTACCACCACATCCTGATCGACGGGTGGGGGCAGACATTGCACTGCCGTCGCATCGCGGACCTCTACACCTCGTTCGCCGACGGCTCGCCCGACGTGGAGCCCGCGGTCGCACCGTTCGGTGAGTGGGCGGAGCTGCTCGCGGAAGAAGAGGCGTACCGCGCCTCGCCCCGGCACGACCGCGACCGCGAGTACTGGTGCGGTGTCTTCGCCGACGAGCCGATCCCGGCCGTCTTCGACGACGGCTCGGCACCGCCGGCCCACGGCGAACTCACCGACACCGTGTGGCTCGACCGAGTCGATGTCGAGGACATGCTGGCGGTGGCGCGTACGGCCAGGACGCGGTGGCCCGTGGTCTTCTTCGCGGCGATGGCCGCCTACGTGCACCGATGCACCGGTGCCGAGGACGTGGTGCTAGGGCTGCCGCTGTCGGCGCGGACGACACCGGCCGCGATGGCCACGCCCGCGATGATGTCCAACGAACTTCCGCTGCGCGTGCGAGTCGGCCCGTGGCGACGTTTCGAGGAACTGGTCGGGGACACCGCCCGGCAGGTGCTGCGCGCGATCACGCACCAGCGGTACCGGGGCGAGGACCTGCACGCCGAACTCCGGCGAGGTCGCTCCGGGGCGTCGGCGAGTCCGGTGGTCAACGTCGTCACCTTCGACCAGACCGTCCAGTTCGACGGGCACGAGGTGGTCGCGCGGCAGCTGTCCACCGGCCGGGTGCGCGACGTGTCGGTGCACGCCTACGGAACCGCCGACGGTTCGAGCGGTGTCCGAGTCGACTTCGACGGCAACCCGCACGTGCTCGACGGCGATGCCGTGCGCGCACACCGGGATGGTTTCCTGAGCTTCCTCCGCACGCTCCTGTCCGGGGCGGACAAGCCGATCGGCGCGTTGCCCGGACCGGACGACGATCGTCGTCGCGCCGCACTCGAACTCGGCTCCGGCGAGACCGACGACAGGGCTTCGGTCCTGCTGCCGGACCTGTTCGCCCGGCAGGCGCGGGCCACTCCCGAGGCGCTCGCGCTGTGGTCGTCCGACGCGAGGATGTCCTATCGGGACTTGGACGCCGTCACGAACCGGCTCGCCCGGTATCTGCGTGCTCGTGGCATCGGCGCGGGATCCTTCGTCGCGCTCGTGCTGCCGCGCTCGGTGGAGGCGGTCGCCGCGATGCTGGCCGTGCTGAAGTCGGGCGCCGCCTACGTGCCCGTCGACCAGGACCATCCGGCCGAGCGGATCCGGTACGTGATCGACGATTGCTCCCCGGCGCTGATCCTCACCTCCGGCGAGGCGGCGGACTCGGTGTCCACCGGCGACGCCGAGGTCGCCGTCCTCGCCGAAGCGCTCGCCGCCCCGGAACTCGCGGCACTGCCGTCGTACGCCCTTTCGGATGCTGATCGCCTCTGCCCGATCAGCCCGCGACACCCCGCCTACGTCATCTACACGTCGGGATCCACCGGGCATCCCAAGGGCGTGGTCGTCGAGCACCGGTCGGTGGCCGGGTACCTGGCACGTGCTCGCACGGCCTACCCCGGCGCGGGCGAGTCCTCCTTGCTGCACTCTCCGCTCGCGTTCGACCTCACGGTCACCGCGCTGTTCACCCCGCTGGTGAGCGGCGGATGCGTGCGCCTGGCGGACCTGACCGAGTCCGAGGTGCGTGCGGCGGGTCGACCGGCATTGCTGAAGGCGACGCCGAGCCACCTGGAGATGCTGGAGGCGTTGCCGGACGAGGCTTCCCCGAGCGGATGCCTGATCCTGGGCGGCGAGGCCCTGTTCGGTGGTGCCCTGGACTCGTGGCGGTCGCGGTTCCCCGACGTGACGGTGTGCAACGCCTACGGACCCACCGAGGCGACGGTCAACGTCACCGAGCACCGGCTCGAACCGGGAGTGCCGACGCCGTCCGGCGCGGTGCCGATCGGACGCCCGTTCCCGAACAGCCGTGCCTACGTTCTCGACGGCAGCCTGCGCTCGGTGCTCCAGGGCACGGTGGGGGAGCTGTACGTCGCCGGTTCCGTGCTCGCGCGGGGTTACTGGGAACGGCCGGCCCTCACGTCGGAACGGTTCGTCGCGGACCCCCACGGTCCCGCCGGTTCCCGGATGTACCGCACCGGTGACCTGGTGCGCTGGAACGAACGCGGGGAACTGGAGTTCGTCGGCCGTGCCGACTCGCAGGTGAAGGTGCGTGGCTTCCGCATCGAACTGGGCGAGATCGAATCGGTGCTGCTGCGCCACCCCGGTGTGGGCCAGGCGGTGGTGCTGCTGCGCGAGGACCAGCCCGGCGACCAGCGCCTGGTCGCGTACGTGGTGGCCGAGACCGGAGCGGAGACGGCCCACGAGGTGCGGGAGCACCTCCGGCGGGTGCTGCCGGAGTACATGGTCCCCACCGTGACGGTCCTCGCCGCCCTGCCGTTGAACGCCAACGGCAAGGTCGACCGCAAGGCACTTCCGCAGCCCACGACGACCACGCGACCGGCCGGCCGTGGTCCGCGCGGCCCCGAGGACGAGCTGTTGTGCGGGCTGTTCGCGGACGTTCTCGATGTGACCGGCGTGAGCATCGACGACGACTTCTTCGCCCTCGGTGGGCATTCGCTGCTCGCGACGAAACTGGTCGCGCGAGTCCGGGCCACCTTCGGGGTGGACCTGCCGATCCGGCAGCTCTTCGAGTCGCCGACGGTGGCAGACCTCGTAGCGCTGATCGGCGGGGCGGAACGGATCGGCGAGCTGCCGCCGCTCGCCGAGCGGGGCCGCCCGGATCGGGTGCCGGTGTCGTACGCCCAGCACCGCTGGTGGTTCCTCGACGGCCTCGACGGCGGCAGCGCGACCTACAACATTCCCGTGCCACTACGTCTGACCGGTGACCTCGACGTTCCGGCGCTCCACCGCGCGCTGTCCGATGTGGTGGCGAGGCACGAGACGTTGCGCACCGTGTTCGCCGAAGACGACGACGGACTGCACCAGATCGTGCTCCCGGTGGCCGAGTCCACGACGGCTCTGCCGGTGGTGCGCGTCGACCGGAACGACCTCGACGAGGAGCTCGCCCGCGCGGTGCGCGAGCACTTCGATCTCACGGTCGACCCTCCGCTGCGCGCGCGGCTGTTCGACGTGGTCGACGCTCCGGCCGAGCACGTGTTGCTGCTCGTCGTCCACCACGTCGCTGGTGACGGCTGGTCCATGCAACGTCTGGTGCACGACCTCACCATCGCCTACACCGACCGGCGCGACGGACGTGCGCCCCGTTGGCGGGCGCTGGCCGTGCAGTACGCCGACTTCTCCCTGTGGCAGCGGGAGGTTCTCGGTTCGGAGAACGATCCCGGCAGCGTCCTCGCTCGACAGATGGCGTTCTGGACCGAGGAACTCCGGGACGCCCCCGACGAGTTGCCGCTCCCGACAGACCGGCCGCGCCCCGCCGTCGCCTCCCATCAGGGCCGGCGCCTGGAGTTCGCGATCCCGGCCGCGGTGCACGACGGCGTCCGCGCCCTGGCGAGGCAGAGCCGCACGAGTGTCTTCATGGTCGTGCAAGCCGCTTTCGCGGCGTTGCTGTCGCGGATGGGGGCGGGCACGGACCTCCCGATCGGCATCCCGATCGCCGGACGCACGCACGGTGCCGTCGACGAACTCGTCGGTGTCTTCGTCAACACCCTGGTCCTGCGCACCGACACCTCCGGCGACCCCGCATTCCTCGACCTGCTCGACCGGGTTCGGGACACGAACCTGGCGGCCTACGCGCACCAGGACGTTCCGTTCGAGCGGCTGGTGGAGGCACTGCAACCGACGCGCTCGCTGTCGCGCCACCCGCTGTTCCAGGTGATGTTGAGCTGGCAGAACACCTTTCGCCAGGACGGTCTCGACGCGGTGAACGCGGCACCCGGGGTGCAGGTGGAGTTGCTCGACACCGACACCGGGGGCGCGGAGTTCGACCTGTCGATCGACCTCGGCGAGACGTTCTCGCCGGACGGTGCGGCGGCGGGTCTGGAAGGCGGGGTGCGCTACAGCAGCGATCTCTTCGACCCCGAGACGGCGCTGCTCATCGCGGCACGACTCCAGCACGTGCTGGAACACGTCATCGCCGAGCCGAACCGCACGCTCTCGACGCTGGACGTCCTCATGCCCGGTGAGCGGCAGCGGACCCTCGTGGAGTGGAACGGTTCCCGGCACGAGGTGGAGGGAACCTGGCCCGAGCTGTTCGAACGGCAGGCGGCCGAAACCCCCTCGGCGACCGCCCTCAGGTGGTGGGACGGCGAACTGTCCTACGCGGACCTCAACGCACGAGCGAACCGCCTGGCGCGGCACTTCGTCAGTCGAGGAGTACGGCCCGATTCCGTCGTCGCCCTCGCCCTGCCGCGTTCGCCCGAACTCGTCGTCGCGCTGCTCGCGGCCATGAAGGCCGGCGGAGCCTACGCGCCGATCGACCCCACCCAACCGTCCGACCGGATCGGCCTGATCCTGGAGGACACCGAGCCGGTGCTCGTGGTGACGGACTCCGCGCACGTCCGGATGCTTCCGAAGACCGCGTCACCGGTGCTGTCGTTGGACGACCCAGCCGTCGAGGCCGCCGTCACGGGCTGCGCCGGGGCCGACCTGTCCGCGACCGAGCGAGGAGGAGTGCGGTCGCGCCGCGCCGCCTACGTGATCCACACCTCCGGGTCCACCGGTCGGCCCAAGGGGGTGGTGGTGACTCATGAAGGCGTCGCGAGCCTCGCTCGGACCCAGATCGCCGCCTTCGAAGTCGACGAATCCAGCAGGGTCCTCCAGTTCGCGTCGCCAGGATTCGATGCGTCGGTCTCCGAGATGTGCATGGCGCACTTGTCGGGTGCGTGCCTCGTGCTGCCCTCCGAGGAGGGTCGAAACCCCGGCGACGCACTCCGGCGGCTGCTGGAGGACGAGAAGATCACGCACGTCACGCTGCCTCCGGCGGCACTGGCGGTGATGCAGCCGGAAACCGTTCCCCAGGGGCTGCGCGTGGTGTCGGCGGGCGACAGCCTGCCCGCCGAGGTCGCTACCCGCTGGGCTCGCCACCACACGCTGTTCAACGCCTACGGTCCGACCGAGACCACTGTGGACGTGTCGAGCCGTCGTTGTAAGCGACCGGTGACCGATCCCGTGCCGATCGGTGTTCCTTCGACCAACACCACGGTGTACGTCCTGGACACCGGACTGAGGCCGGTGCCGATCGGCGTGCGCGGAGAGCTGTACGCCGCGGGTTCCGGGCTCGCGCGCGGGTACCTGAACAGGCCGGGACTCACCGCCGAGCGATTCGTACCTGATCCTTTCGGAGCACCGGGCTCTCGGATGTACCGCACCGGTGACGTGGTGCGGTGGAACCGGCACGGCGAGCTGGAGTTCGCAGGGCGGACCGACGACCAGGTCAAGATCCGCGGTTTCCGGGTCGAGCTGGGTGAGATCGAGTCCGTTCTGCAGCGACACCGCGACGTCCGGTACGTCGTGGTCGTGCCGCGTGCGGACGGCTCCGGCGGGTCGCGTCTGGTGGCCTACGTGGTGTGCGAACGGCCTGTCGCGGACGTGGTCCTGCGGGCGCACGTGGAGGACGGGCTTCCCGAATACATGGTTCCCGCCGTGTTCGTGCCGTTGGACGAGATGCCGGTGACCGTCGCGGGCAAGGTGGATCGGGCCGCCCTGCCGGCACCGGAGCAAGTGGTCCGGACGCACGGGCGCGGGCCGCGGACTCCGCAGGAGGGACTCCTGTGCGAGCTGTTCGCGGACGTCCTCGGACTGCCGCAGGTCGGCATCGATGACAACTTCTTCCACCTGGGCGGTCATTCCCTGCTCGGTACGACACTCGCCGGTCGCATCCGGTCGACCTTCGGCGTGGACGTCACGATCCGCCAGCTGTTCACCGCTCCGACCGTGGCCGGCCTGGCCGCCGTGATCGAGACGAGCACCGGGTCGTCCCGGCCACCTGTCGTGGCCCTGCCGCGTCCCGAGCGGTTACCGCTGTCGTTCGCCCAGCAGCGGTTGTGGTTCCTCAACCGCATGGAGGGGCCGCGTTCGCAGTACAACACGCCGGTAGCGCTCCGGATCCCCGGCGCGGTCGACCACGCGGCGATGCGAGCGGCACTGTCCGATGTGGTCGAGCGACACGAGTCGCTGAGAACGGTCTTCGGGGAGGACGACGAAGGGCCGTTCCAGGTCGTGCTGGCACCGGAGTCGGTACGACTCGGTTTCACCACGGTCGAGGTGTCCGAGAGCGACCTGCGAGGTGAACTCGTCTCGCGCGGACAGGTCGGATTCGATCTCGCGACCGACATTCCCCTGCGCCCCACTCTTTTCGTCGTGCATTCCGACGGCGATCCGAATCGCGTGACCGAGCACGTGTTGTTGTTGTTGGTGCATCACGTGGTGTCGGATGGTTGGTCGTTGGGTGTGTTGGCGGGGGATGTGGGGTGTGCGTATTCGGCTCGGGTGTGTGGGGGTGTGCCTGGGTGGGGTGTGTTGGATGTTCAGTATGTGGATTTTGCGTTGTGGCAGCGGGGGTTTTTGGGTGTTGAGGGTGATGCGGGGAGTGTGATCGCGGGGCAGTTGGGTTATTGGTCGGGTGTGTTGTCGGGTGTGCCGGGTGAGTTGGTGTTGCCGGTGGATCGGGTGCGTCCGGTGGTGTCGTCTGGTGTGGGTGGGTCTGTGGAGTTCGGGGTTTCTGCGGGTGTTCATGCTGGTGTGGTGGGGTTGGCGCGGTCTGTGGATGCGAGTGTGTTCATGGTGGTGCAGGCGGCGTTGGTGGTGTTGTTGTCGCGGTTGGGTGGGGGTGTTGATGTTCCGGTGGGGTCTCCTGTGGCGGGTCGTGTTGATGATGCGGTGGGGGGTGTTGTCGGGTTCTTTGTGAATACGTTGGTGTTGCGGGCGGATGTGTCGGGGGATCCGTCTTTTGTGGATGTGGTGGGTCGTGTTCGTGAGGTGGATTTGGGTGCGTTCGCGCATCAGGATGTGCCTTTTGAGCGTGTGGTGGAGGTGGTGAATCCGCAGCGTTCGTTGTCGCGGCATCCGTTGTTCCAAGTCATGCTCACCTTCGACAACACCGCCGCCGAAGGCGCGGTCGAGGCGGTGGCCGCCCGCTTCGGTCACGGGGCGACCGCGGAGGTCGTCGACATCGGCTCCGCGAAGTTCGACCTCATGTTCGGCTTCGGCGAACGACGGTGCCAGGACGGCTCACCGGACGGAATGCGGGGGCTGCTCCAGTTCAGCGCCGACCTGTTCGATCGCTCCACGGCAGAACAACTGGCCCAACGCCTGGTTCAGGTCCTCGAAGAAGTGGTCGCCAACCCGCACCTGCCGGTGAGCGCCGTCGACGTGCTGACGGACGAGGAACGCGGCGCCCTGCTCGGTTCCTGGAACGACACCGACCACCCCACCGAGGGCGGATGTCTCCCACAGCGATTCGAGCAGCAGGTGCGGCGGACACCCGACCGCGTCGCGGTTCGCTTCGACGAGGTCGACCTGTCCTACCAGCAGGTCAACGAGCGTGCGAACCGGCTCGCACGGCTGCTGGTCGAACACGGAGCGGGACCGGAACGGCGGGTCGCGGTGGCCGTGCCGCGTTCTCCCGAGCTGGTCGTCGGCCTCCTCGCGGCGCTGAAGTCCGGCGCGGCCTACGTACCGATCGATCCGGACCATCCCGCCGAGCGCATCGCGTTCCTGCTCGGCGACGCTCGTCCGGACGTTCTGCTGACGACCGAGGAGACCGAGCGGTTCCTCCCGTCGACGAGCGACGGAGTGCCCCGCATCGTCGTGGACTCGGCGGACGTCCGCGCGAACCTCGATCAGCGTGACGGGTCCGATCTCGCCCGGACCGGGTCGGACGCCGTGCTCCCGGGCAATCCGGCCTACGTCATCTACACCTCGGGTTCGACCGGGCGGCCGAAAGGCGTGGTCGTCGATCACGCGGGGATCGTCAACCGGCTCGACTGGATGCAGGGCGAGTACGGACTGGAGGCGGACGACCGGGTCCTCCAGAAGACACCGACAGGTTTCGACGTGTCGGTGTGGGAGTTCTTCTGGCCGCTGATCACCGGAGCGAGCCTGGTACTGGCCGCGCCCCTGGGACACCGCGACCCCGCGTACCTCGCCTCCCTCATCCAGCGCGAGCGCGTCACCACGGTCCACTTCGTTCCTCCCATGCTGGCGGCCTTCCTCGACGTGCCCGAGGCCGCGGAATGCACGACGTTGCGGCGCGTCCTGTGCAGTGGCGAAGCGTTGCCGGGCGATCTCGCGAAGCGGGGAAGGGCCGTTCTGGACGCCCGGTTGGACAACCTGTACGGCCCGACCGAGGCATCGGTCGACGTCACCTGGTGGCAGTACGACGCAGCGCGTGGTGACGCGGTCGTCCCGATCGGTCGTCCTGTGTGGAACACCGTGGTCCGCGTGCTGGACGACAAGCTCGACCTGGTCGCCGGCAACGTGGCGGGCGAGCTGTACCTCTGCGGAGTTCAGCTCGCGCGCGGCTACTTCGACCGGCCCGGCCTCACTGCCGACCGCTTCGTCGCCGATCCGCACGGAGCGCCGGGTGACCGGATGTACCGGACCGGCGACCTGGCCCGGTGGACCTCGGGCGGGTACCTGGAGTTCCTGGGACGTGCGGACGACCAGGTGAAGATTCGCGGGATGCGGGTCGAGCCGGGGGAGGTCGAGGCCGCGCTGCGCGAGAACCGCGACGTGTCGTCGGCGGTGGTCGTCGCCCGTCCCGACGTGCATGGCGAGGACCGGCTGGTCGCGTACGTGGTAGCCGTCGACCCCGACCTC
The DNA here is from genome assembly GCF_040643635.1 of Saccharopolyspora sp. NPDC047091. Taxonomy (NCBI): domain Bacteria; kingdom Bacillati; phylum Actinomycetota; class Actinomycetes; order Pseudonocardiales; family Pseudonocardiaceae; genus Saccharopolyspora; species Saccharopolyspora sp. NPDC047091. The sequence goes on along the minus strand of NZ_JBEYUS010000042.1, from coordinate 19,882 downwards.
GCGCCTCGTCCTGCGGACGTGCGTACCGCCTTGAGCACGGTCCTGCCGGAACACATGGTGCCGGCGGCGGTCGTGCTCCTGGACGCGTTACCGGTGACGGCGAACGGGAAGCTGGATCGCGCGGCACTGCCCGAACCGGACGGCGAACACCGACCGGACGGCCGCGCGCCGCGAACCGCCGAGGAAGAACGGCTGTGCGAGTTGGTCGCGGAGGTTCTCGGTACCGAGCGGGTGAGCATCGACGACGACTTCTTCGCGCTCGGCGGCCACTCGCTGCTCGCGACCCGTCTGGTCGGCCGGATCCGCTCGCTGCTCGGCGTGGAGACCGGGCTGCGGCAGGTGTTCGAGACTCCCACCGTGGCCGGCCTTGCCGAGGCGCTCCAGGACGCTGGTGCCGCTCGTGCCGGAGTCGTCCGCGTACGGCCCAGGCCGGCGCGCATTCCGCTGTCCTTCGCGCAGCAGCGGCTGTGGCTGCTGCATCAGCTCCAGCCTGGAGCCGCGTACAACCTGCCGATGGCGATGCGGCTTTCCGGTTCGCTCGACCTCGATTCCCTCCGATCCGCACTGTCCGATGTGGTCGGACGACACGAGTCGCTTCGCACGGTGTTCGCCGAGGACGCCGATGGCCCGTTCCAGGTCGTCCTCGACGCCGGGCAGGCCGCCGCGGAACTGGCCGTGGTCGACACGGACGAGACGAATCTCCGTGCCCTGTTGGACGAGGAAGTCCGCCACTGCTTCGACCTGTCGGCCGCACCGCCGCTGCGCATGACCTTGTACCGCGTCGCACCGGACGAGCACGTGTTGTTGTTGTTGGTGCATCACGTGGTGTCGGATGGTTGGTCGTTGGGTGTGTTGGCGGGGGATGTGGGGTGTGCGTATTCGGCTCGGGTGTGTGGGGGTGTGCCTGGGTGGGGTGTGTTGGATGTTCAGTATGTGGATTTTGCGTTGTGGCAGCGGGGGTTTTTGGGTGTTGAGGGTGATGCGGGGAGTGTGATCGCGGGGCAGTTGGGTTATTGGTCGGGTGTGTTGTCGGGTGTGCCGGGTGAGTTGGTGTTGCCGGTGGATCGGGTGCGTCCGGTGGTGTCGTCTGGTGTGGGTGGGTCTGTGGAGTTCGGGGTTTCTGCGGGTGTTCATGCTGGTGTGGTGGGGTTGGCGCGGTCTGTGGATGCGAGTGTGTTCATGGTGGTGCAGGCGGCGTTGGTGGTGTTGTTGTCGCGGTTGGGTGGGGGTGTTGATGTTCCGGTGGGGTCTCCTGTGGCGGGTCGTGTTGATGATGCGGTGGGGGGTGTTGTCGGGTTCTTTGTGAATACGTTGGTGTTGCGGGCGGATGTGTCGGGGGATCCGTCTTTTGTGGATGTGGTGGGTCGTGTTCGTGAGGTGGATTTGGGTGCGTTCGCGCATCAGGATGTGCCTTTTGAGCGTGTGGTGGAGGTGGTGAATCCGCAGCGTTCGTTGTCGCGGCATCCGTTGTTCCAAGTCATGCTCACCTTCGACGACGACGATCAGCAGACCGCTCTCGACGCGGCGCACGGAATGCACGGCCTCCGCGTGTCACCCCAGCCCACCGACACCGGCTCGGTGAAGTTCGACCTCGGTTTCACCGTGCGCAGCGCTCGCGCCGAGGACGGCTCACCGCGCGGACTCGCCGGGGTCCTGCACTACAGCGACGACCTGTTCGACGAGGAGACCGCGAGAACCATCGCGCGGCGCTTCGAAATCCTGCTCGACGCCGTCGTGCGCGATGCGCGGCGTCGGGTGTCCGACCTCGACGTGTTCCTGCCGGACGAGCAGAAGGTCCTGCTCCGCGGGGAGTTCGGCGAGGAATGGCGTCCCGTCGTCGACTCGTTGGGTTGGTCGGAAGCCGCCCCGCTGCTGCACTTCTTCGTGCTCGATTCGGAAGGCCGCCTCGCGCCCACGGGCGTCCCCGGCGAACTGCACGTGGCCGGCAGCGGTGTCGAGCGCCTGGCGCCGGCGCCGGCAGCGCCGGTCGCGGCGCCGACCGGACTCGTCCACGACGTGCTGCACCCCACCGGCGTCCGCGTTCGCCGCACCCGTCGCGGTGCGGTCGAGGCACTCGGGTCACCCGACGCCGTCGACGTGGACCGCGGTACCGGGGTCGCTGGTGCAGCGTCGTCCGGTGGGCGCGTCGAGGGCGTGTTGCGCGGGCTGTTCGCCGAGGTCCTGCATCGTGCGGACGTCCGGCCGGACGACGAGTTCTTCGCCCTGGGCGGGGACAGCATCCTGTCCATCGAACTCGTCAGCCGGGCGCGCCGCGAAGGCCTCTCGATCACGCTGCGGCAGGTGTTCGAGCACCAGACCGCCGCTTCGCTCGCGAGCGTGGTCACCGACGCCCGTGCCGTGGCGGTCGACGGCGAGGACGCGGTAGGCACCGCGCCGATGCTCCCCATCGCCCGGTGGTTCCTCGACCGCGGTGGCCCGATCGAGCACTTCACGCAGACGCAGGTCGTGACCGTGCCCGCGGACCTGGACCTCGACGTGCTGATCGACACGTGGCAGGTCCTGCTCGATCGGCACGACGCCCTGCGGATGGCGCTGACGGGAACCGGCGAGGGTGCGGAGGTGGACGTTCCTCCCGCCGGAGCGGTCGTGGCGGCCGAGCGCGTCCGCCGGGTCGACGTGTCCGCCGAGGACTCGGACGGACGTGGGGCGGCAGTGCGGGAGCAAGGGGTGCTGGCCCGCGAGCGGATCGATCCCGAGGCCGCGGCGATGGTCGCGGTGGTGTGGCTCGACCACGGCCGCGACGAGCCCGGCCGGCTGCTGATCGTGGCGCACCACCTCGCGGTGGACGGTGTTTCCTGGCGCATCCTGCTCGGTGACCTGGCCGAGGCGTACGCGGCCTCCGCGCGAGGTGAGCGGCCGATGCTGCCCCCGGTGGGTACTTCACTGCGGTCCTGGGCGCGTCGGCTCACCGAGATCGCGACGCTGCCGGTGCGTCGCTCGGAGACCGCGTTCTGGGCCGACGTGGTGGACACCCCGGACCCGCCGCTCGGTTCACGGGCCTTGGACCCCGCGCGGGACACCTACGGCACGGTACGGCGCTGGCGGAGCACTCTCGGGCCGGAGGTGACGGGCGCCGCGCTGGCCTCCGCCCCGGCGGCGTTCCGGGCGGGCGTCGACGACGTGCTGCTCACCGCGCTCGCGGTCGCCGTGACCGCCTGGCGAGCGGACGCGGCCCACGACGGTGGGTCGGTGCTCCTGCTCGACGTGGAGGGGCACGGTCGTCAGGAGGACGTCGTCGGCGATGCGGACCTCTCCCGCACCGTGGGGTGGTTCACCGATCTGCACCCGGTCCGCCTCGACCCGGGTGAGGTCGATCGCGCGGACCTGCTCGCCGGTGGCGAGTCCGCGGCTACCGCGGTGCGCCGGATCAAGGAGCAACTTCGCGGGTTCCCCGACCGGGGCATGGGGTACGGATTGCTCCGCCACCTCGATCCCGAGACCGGACCTGCGCTGGCGCGGGGCCGTGCACCGCAGGTGGCGTTCAACTATCTCGGCCGCTTCGACGCGCCTGGTGCGGTCGAGTGGGGGATGGAGCTCGGTCTCGACACCGGGCCGGACCAGCATCCTGATCTGCCGTTGCCGCACGTGATCGAGCTCAACGCCGGTGTGGTCGACGGCGAGGACGGCTCCCGCCTGGTCGCGAGCTGGAACTGGGCAGGGGATCTGCTCGGCGAGGAGTCCGTGCGAACGCTCGCGGACCTCTGGTTCCGGGTGATCGAAGGACTGGTGTCGCACGTGGACCGGGTCGGCGACCGGGGCGTGACCCCGTCCGACGTGGGTCTGAACGCGATCGACCAGGACGAGATCGACGAGTTCGAATCCGACCTGCAAGCCGGCTGGGGGAACTGACGTGATCCGCTCGAAACTGATCGAGGACATTCTCGGACTTTCGCCGCTCCAGGAAGGCCTGCTGTTCCACCACGTCTACGACCCGAACGGCACGGACGTCTACATCGGGCAGTCCGTGCTGGAGTTCGAACGAGACCAGGTCGACGTCGAACGCCTGCACGCCGCCGTGCAGGCGCTCCTGGACCGGCACACCGCCCTGCGGAGCTGCTTCCGGCAACGCAAGTCGGGCCAGTGGGCGCAGCTCGTCCTCCGCTCAGTACCGGCGGCGTGGCACCTGGTCGATCTGACGGGTGGGGCGTCGTCGGACGACGAGCGCGGAGCAGCGGCGGACCGGGTCGCCGCCGAGGACCACGCGCGAGGCTTCGACCTCGGAAGCCCGCCGCTGCTGCGCTTCACCGCGGTCGTCCTCGACCCTGGCAGGTTCCGGCTGATCCTGACCTACCACCACATCCTGCTCGACGGGTGGTCGCTGCCGATCCTCGTGCACGAACTGCTCACGATCGAGTCCGGTGCGACCGACATCCTGCCGCCGGCGCGGCCGTACCGGGACTACCTCGAATGGATCGCCGCCCAGGACCCGGCGGCGGACGAACGGGCATGGCGTCGCGCGCTCGGCGGTGTCGACGAATCCACGGCGGTCGTACCCGCCGCCACCGACCCGGTCGTGCCGGAGCAGGTCCACACGGAGCTGTCCGAGGACGAGACCGAACGGCTCGTCCAGCGGGCGCGGGAGCTCGGCCTGACCCTGAACACCGTCGTCCTCACCGCGTGGGCGCTGGTCGTCGGTCACCAATCCGGCAGGGACACCGTCGTCGTCGGCAACACGGTCTCCGGACGCCCGCCCGAGCTGGACGGGGTGGAGCGCATGATCGGCCTGTTCGTCAACACCGTGCCCCGATGCGTTCGTGCGCGCCCCGATCAGACCCTCGTGGAGCTGTTGCGACAGGTCCAGGCCGAGCACGGTGCGTTGTTGCCGCACCAGCACGTCGGCTTGTCCGAAATCCAGCGCTGGATCGGCGTGGGCGAACTGTTCGACGCGGTGTGCACCTTCCAGAACTACCCCCTCAGCGGGGAGGGTGATTCGTCCACCGCCCGCGAGTTCGGGCTCACCGGAGCACGCAGCAGCGACGCCACGCACTACCCGCTCGCCCTCGTCGTCGGGCCGGGGCACGCCCTGCGCCTGAAGCTGGACCACCGACCCGACCTGGTCGACCGGGAGCAGGCCGAAGCGATCCTGCGCCGCACGGTGCGGGTGCTGGCGGCGATCACCGACGATCCTCGGCAACTCGTCGGCGCCGTCGACCTGCTCGACGCGGGGGAGCGGCACCGGGGCCTGACCGAGCACAACGACACCGATCGCCCCGTCGACCGGGTCTCGGTGCCGGAGTTGATCGAGGCACAAGCGAGAAGCACCCCGGACGCGCCCGCGATCGTCAGCGGCGACACCGAACTGTCCTACGCCGAACTCAACGCCCGGGCCAACCGGTTGTCCCACTCGCTGACCGGCCGGGGAGCGGCTCCGGGAACGATCGTGGCCGTCCTGCTCCCGCGCGGCCCGGAACTGCTCGTCTGCCTGCTCGCGGTGCTCAAGTCCGGAGCCGCGTACCTTCCGATCGATCCGGAGTATCCCGCCGAGCGCGTCGAATACCTGGTCGCCGACGCGGACCCGGTGCTGGTGCTGACGGACACCGGCCTGGCGCCGAAGAGCATCGGTGACCGGGCGGTGTCGTGGGACGACGTCGGTGATCACCCCGCCGGGAATCCTGGTGTGCAGGTGCGGCCCGCTGACGCGGCTTACGTCATCTACACCTCGGGTTCGACCGGCCATCCCAAGGGCGTCGTGGTCGAGCACCGCGCGCTCGGCCACTACCTGAGCTACGTCCGGGACCAGTACCCCGGCGTCTCCGGGCGCACGTTGCTGCACTCGTCGGTGGCTTTCGACCTCACCGTGACGTCGCTGTTCGCGCCGTTGACCTGCGGTGGTCAGGTGGAGATCGCCGAGCTGACCGGAAGCGCCGAGCACCTGGCGGGACTCGGCAGGCCGACGTTCCTCAAAGCCACACCCGCGCACCTCCCGCTGCTGAACACGCTGCCCGACAACGTCAATCCGACGGGCCAACTCGTCGTCGGTGGTGAGGCGCTCACCGGTGCGAGCGCGGCGGCGTGGCGGCGGAAGAACCCCGGCACCACGCTGATCAACGAATACGGCCCCACCGAGGCCACGGTCGGCACGATCGTGCACCGGCTCGAACCGGGTGCGGAGGACCCGCGCGGGTCCGTTCCCATCGGACGTCCAGTGTGGAACACCCGGGCGTACGTGCTCGACGGCGCCCTGCGCCCGGTGGCTCCCGGTGCCCCGGGGGAGCTGTACCTGGCAGGCGAGCAGCTCGCGCGCGGTTATCTGCATCGTGCCGGCCTGACATCCGAACGGTTCGTGGCCGACCCGTTCGGCGGCGCGGGGAACCGCATGTACCGAACCGGCGACCTCGTTCGCCGGCGAAGTGACGGCGAGCTGGACTACCTCGGCCGGGTCGACGACCAGGTCAAGGTGCGCGGGCACCGGATCGAGCTCGGCGAAGTGGAAGCCACGCTGACGAGTAGCTCCGCCGTGGAGCAGGCGACGGTGGTCGTCCGGGAGGACACCCCGGGTGATCAGCGGCTCGTCGCCTACGTCGTGGTGGGCGAGGACGTCCTGCCGGACACCCTGCGCGAACACGTGCGCTCGGCGCTGCCGCAGTACATGGTCCCGTCGGAGTGGGTGGTCCTGGACGAGATCCCGCTGACGCCGAACGGGAAAGTCGACCGCGCCGCGCTTCCCGCACCCGAGCACGCACGCGGGCAGGCCCGGGAGCCCAGCAGCCCGACCGAGGAGATCCTCTGCGGCATCTTCGCCGAGGTCGTCGGTGCGGAACAGGTCGGCGTGGACGACGATTTCTTCCGGCTGGGCGGACATTCGCTCCTGGCGACCGCCCTGGTGAGCAAGGCCCGCGCCGCGCTGGACGTCGAGCTGACCGTCCGCCAGGTCTTCGACCACCCGACGGTGGCGGCGCTCGCCACGGCGCTGGATCGAACGCGCCGCGCGCGACCGGTGATGACGCCCGTCCCCCGGCCTGAGCGGGTACCGCTGTCGTTCGGCCAGCAGCGGCTGTGGTTCCTCAACCGCTTCGAACCCGACGCGACGTACACCATGCCGCTGGCTCTGCGGCTGTCCGGGTCGCTCGACCGGGCTGCGCTGCGCTCGGCGCTGTCCGACCTGGCCGCCAGGCACGAGGTCTTACGCACCGTTTTCGCCGAGGACGACACCGGAGCGCACCAGGTGGTCCGCGACGACGTCGACGTGGAGCTCCCGGTGGTGGCGGCGGATCCGGCCGATGTGGACGAGCACCTCGCCACCGCGTCGGCCACACCCTTCGACCTCGCGCACGAGCCCCCGCTGCGGTGCACGCTGTTCGAACTCGGACCGGACGACCACGTGCTGCTCCTCCTCACGCACCACGTCGCCGCCGACGGTTGGTCCATCACGGTGCTCGCCCGCGACCTCGGCCGGGCGTACGCGGCGCGTCGTGCGGGTGCGGTGCCCGACTGGTCGCCGATCCCCATGCAGTACGCGGACTACGCGCTCTGGCAGCGGGAATTCCTCGGCGACGAAGACGATCCGGTCAGTCCGCTCGCCGAGCAACTCGAATTCTGGCGGACCGCACTGAACGGGTCGCCGGCAGAGCTGGCGCTGCCCACGGATCGTCGCCGGCCCGCCGTGGCGAGCTTCCGCGGCGATCACGTGCGGTTCGGCCTGGACGCCGCGTTGCACCAGCGACTCGAAGATCTCGCCCGCGCCGGCGGGACGAGCCTGTTCATGGTCGTGCAGGCCGGGCTGGGTTGCCTGCTCGCACGGCTCGGAGCCGGCGACGACCTGCCGCTGGGGGTGGCGGTCGCCGGTCGACCCGACGACGCCGTGGCGGACACCGTCGGGTTCTTCGTGAACACGCTGGTGCTGCGCGCGGATCTGTCCGGCGACCCCGAGTTCGCGGAAGTGCTCCGCCGGGTGCGCGACACGAACCTGTCGGCGTTCGCGAACGAGGACGTTCCGTTCGAACGAGTGGTGGACTCGGTACGGCCGGAGCGGTCGCTGTCCCGGCACCCGCTGTTCCAGGTGCTGCTGGCGCTGTCGCCGGACGGTGACGCGATCGCCCCCGACCTGCCCGAGCTGGACTGCACTCCGCACCCGGCCCCGATCTCGACGTCCCGGGTGGACCTGGCGTTCACCCTGCGCCGCCGCGGCGGCCCGCGTCCGTCCGGTGTGGACGGTACGATCGAGTTCAGCACCGACCTGTTCGACCAGGAGACGGTCCAGCGGCTGGCCCGCCAGCTCGTCCGGGTGCTCGCCCTCGCCGTCGAGGACCCGCGCCGTCGGGTGAGCACCCTCGACCTGCTCGACGACCAGGAACGCCGCGCGCTGCTCGATGAGCCGAACGACACGGCCCGACCGGTGGACGACGAGTCGATCGTCGGGCTCTTCGTGGACAGGGCACGCCGATGCCCTGCGGCGCCGGCGGTGCAGCAGGACGACGTGGTGCTCTCCTACGCCGAACTCGACGCACGTGCGAATCAGCTCGCACACCACCTGCTCCGGTACGGCGCGGGTCCCGAGGAGTTGATCGCGCTCGCCTTGCCGCGTGACGTGGGTCTGCTCGTGGCGATGCTCGCGGTGGTGAAGACCGGAGCCGCCTACGTACCGCTCGACCCGGAGCATCCCGCCGGACGGATGCGCACGGTGCTGGCCGGCACCGAACCCCGATGCGTCCTCACCACGCGCGAGACGGCGCGGAACCTCCCCTCGGGGCGACCCGTTCTGCTGCTCGACGAGGACGACACGAGAGCGCTGCTGAGCGCGGAACCGGAAACCGATCCGGGCACGCGAGCACGCGGCCATCATCCGGCCTACGTGATCCACACGTCCGGCTCGACCGGACGCCCGAAGGGCGTGGTGGTCGGACGGCGCGCGCTGGCGAACTTCCTGGCCGACATGACGCGCACGGTCGAGTTGTCGGCATCGGACCGGTTGCTCGCGGTCACCACGGTCGCCTTCGACATCGCGGCACTGGAACTGCTCGCGCCACTGCTGTCGGGTGGCCGCGTCGTGCTGGCTTCCCGCGAGGACGTCCGCGACCCGGAGCGGCTCCGCGCCTTGGTCGAGTCGGCGGGCATCACCGTCATGCAGGCGACGCCGAGCCTGTGGCGCGAGGTGGTCGGCGGCGGTGCCGCCGACGCGTTGCGCTCGGTGCGCGTCCTGGTCGGTGGTGAACCGCTGCCCGGAGACCTCGCGCGGGCGCTGAGCGCACACGCACCGTCGGTGACGAACCTCTACGGCCCGACGGAGACGACGGTCTGGTCGACGTCGGCCGTGCTGGCCGGTGACGACCCGGAGCCGGGCATCGGCCTGCCCATCGCGAACACCCGGGTGTACGTCCTCGACGCGCACCTGCGGCCGGTCCCGCCCGGGGTGCCGGGAGAGCTGTACGTGGCCGGAGCGGGCCTGGCCCGGGGATATCTGGGCCGCCCGGACCTGACCTCCGAGCGGTTCGTGGCTTGCCCGTTCGGCGGACCGGGCGAGCGGATGTACCGCACCGGGGATCTCGCCCGCTGGCGGCCTCGCGGCGGGCTGGAGCACCTCGGCCGCACCGACGACCAGGTCAAGCTGCGGGGCTTCCGGATCGAGCCCGAGGAGATCGCCGCGGAGCTGTCGAGACATCCCGCCGTTGCCCAGGCGGCCGTGGTGGTCCGGGAGGACCGGCCGGGTGATCGAAAGCTCGTCGGTTACGTCGTGGCCACAGCCTCCACGGCCGAGATCCGCGCGCACGCCGCGCAACACCTGCCGGCGTACATGGTTCCGGTCAGCCTCATCTCGCTCGACGCGCTTCCGCTGACGCCGAACGGGAAACTCGACCGGGCGGCCCTGCCCGCACCGGAACCGGAGCACGCTCACGAGACCCGACGACCGAGAAACCCCAGGGAGGAGATGCTCTGCGCCCTGTTCGCAGAGGTGCTGGGCGTCGCATCGGTCGGCATCGACGACGATTTCTTCGCGCTCGGCGGTCATTCGCTGCTCGTGACCCGCCTGACGAGCCGGATCCGCACCGCGTTCGGGTCGGAGGTCGCGGTGCGCCGGGTGTTCGAGCACCCGACGGTCGAAGGACTGTCGCGCGCCTTGACCCCGGACGACGAGGTGCGGCCCGCGCTGACGGCGGATGCCGTACGACCCGACCGGGTTCCACTGTCCTTCGCCCAGGAACGACTGTGGTTCCTGCACCGCCTCCGGGGACCCTCCGCGACCTACAACCTGCCGCTCGTGCTGCACCTGTCGGGGAACCTGGACCGCGACGCGCTGGCCGCCGCACTGTCCGATGTGGCCGTCCGGCACGAGTCGCTGCGCACCGTCGTCGCCCAGGACGAGGAAGGGGTGCACCAGATCGTCCTGCCACCGTCCACGCCGGTGGACTTCCGCGTCGTGGAGGCACGCGACACGGCGTGGGAATCCGCAGTCGAGGCGGACGCTCTGCATCATTTCGACCTGGAGAACGAGCCACCCCTGCGGGTCCGGCTGTTCGAACGAGCGCGGGACGAGCACGTCCTGCTGGTGCTGGTCCACCACATCGCCGCTGATGGGTGGTCGGTGTCGGTGTTGGCCCGCGACCTCAGCGCGGCGTACGCGGCGCGCCGCGCGGGGACGGTGCCGCGGCTGTCGCCGCTTCCGGCCCAGTACTCGGATTACGTGCTGTGGCAGCGCGCGCTGCTGGGAGACGAGGGCGAGCAGGCCGGCCTCGCGGGCGCGCAGCTCGACTACTGGCGATCACGACTCGCCGGCGTACCGGAGGAACTGCCGCTGCCGTTCGACCGGGCGCGACGCGCGGAGCCGTCGCACCGGGGCGATCAGGTGGAGTTCGAGATCCCATGCGGCCTGCACCGCGCACTCGAAGGGTGGGGCCGTGAGCACGGAGCCAGCGTGTTCATGGTCGCGCAGGCGGCTCTCGCGGCGACGTTGCACCGGCTCGGTGCGGGCACCGACATCCCGATCGGGACACCGGTCGCCGGGCGGTCGGAGGAGGCGGTCGAGGACCTGGTCGGACTGTTCGTGAACTCGTTGGTGCTGCGGCACGACCTATCCGGCCGACCGAGCTGCGCGGAACTGCTCGCGCGGGTGCGGGACGTCTCGCTCGCGGCCTACGCCCACCAGGACGTGCCCTACGAGCGCTTGGTCGAGGTGCTCAACCCGCGTCGTTCACCGGCCCGGCACCCGCTGTTCCAGGTGATGCTCACGTTCGAGCGCGACGATCCGCAGTACACGGTGGACCTTCCTGGTCTCACCGCGTCGTCCCGCGCGGCCACCACGGGCTCGGCGAAGTTCGACCTCTCGATGGGGCTTCGGGAGCGCCGGACGGCCGAAGGCGACCCGGCGGGCGTGCACGGCGTCCTGTTGTTCAGCACCGACCTGTTCGACCGCACGACCGCAGAGATGATCACCCGGTGCTACGTGCGCGCCCTGTCGGAGGCAGTGCGAGATCCGCGACGCGCGGTCGCCGATCTCTGCCTGCTGGACCCCGCGGAGCGGCACCGCGTTCTCGTGGACTGGAACGACACCGCCGAGGACGTGCCCGCCCGCACCGTTCCCGACCTGTTCGAGCAGCAGGCCGCGCGGACCCCGCAGGCTCCCGCCGTGCGATCGGCCGAGGAGACGCTGTCCTACGCCGACCTCAACGCGCGGGCCAACCGGCTCGCCCGGATGCTCAGGGAGCGGGGTGTGGGGCGCGGTGGCCTGGTCGGCCTCGCGCTACCGCGATCGGTCGACATGGTCGTCGCGCTGCTCGGCGTGCTGAAGTCCGGCGCGGGCTACGTCCCGGTGGATCTGGAGCAGCCGAGCGAGCGGATCGCGTACGTCCTCGGGGACGTCTCGCCGCAGCTCCTCGTCACCACGGCGGCCTGCGCGGACGCGCTGCCCCGCGTGACCGGTGGCTCGGCGGTGCGGCTCGTGCTGGACGCACCTGAGGTCGTCAAGGCCCTCGCGCGGCGCAACGGCGACAATCTCGGAGACGGCCGCCGGACCACCGTGCTCGGCGGGGACGTCGCGTACGTGATCTACACGTCGGGCTCGACGGGGCGTCCGAAGGGCGTCGTGGTGGAACACCGGGCGCTGGGCGCCTACGTCCAGCGCGCTCGCGACGCCTATCCCGAGGCCGCCGGCAGCACCCTGCTGCATTCACCGGTGTCCTTCGACCTCACCGTCAGCGCGCTGTACACCCCGCTGGTCGCCGGTGGGTGCGTGCGCCTGGGATCGTTGAACGCGGACGAGGCCGACGACCGTGCGCGTCCCACGCTGATGAAGGTGACGCCGAGCCACCTGGAGATGCTGGAGTCGCTCCCGGACAGCATGTCCCCGAGCGAACTGCTGCTGATCGGTGGCGAAGCGCTTCGCGGACCCGCGCTCGCGGCCTGGCGCTCGCGGCACCCCGAGGTCGCCGTCCGCAACGTCTACGGGCCGACCGAACTCACGGTGAACTGCCTGGAATACCGGCTCGACCCGGCGACCCCGACACCCGAGGGCGACGTGCCGATCGGACGGCCGTTCCGCAACGTGCGCGCCTACGTGGTGGACGACCGGTTCGCCCCGGTGCCGGACGGAGTGGTCGGCGAGCTGTACGTGGCGGGCGCCCAGCTCGCGCGGGGTTATCACGGTCGACCCGGATTGACCTCCGAGCGGTTCGTCGCGTGCCCGTTCGGCGAGCCGGGCGAGCGGATGTACCGCACGGGAGACCTCGTGCGACGCACCAGCGACGGCGAGCTGGTCTACGCGGGACGCGCCGACGACCAGGTCACGGTGCGGGGACACCGCGTCGAGCTCGGCGAGGTGCTGGCGGCGGTGCGATCCCATCCGGCGGTCGAACGCGTGGCCGCCCTCGTCCGCGAGGACCGCGCGGGTGACCCGCGGCTGGTCGCCTACGTCGTTGCGGGGACCGGGACGAGCCTGGACGTGGCGGAGTTGCGCTCGCACGTGGCGTCGACGCTGCCGGAGTACATGGTGCCTTCGGCGTTCGTTCGCGTGGACGAGATCCCGTTGACCACCAACGGAAAACTCGATCGCGCGGTGCTCCCTGTTCCTGAGCACGAGTCCTCGTCCCGATCGACGCGCGGCGCTCGCGGAGCACGGGAGGACGTGCTCTGCTCGCTGTTCGCCGACGTGCTCGGTGTCCCGCACGTCGGTGTCGAGGACAGCTTCTTCGCACTGGGCGGGCATTCGCTGCTCGCGACTCGGCTGGTCAACCGCATTCGCGGTGCGCTGGGCGTGGAGGTCGCGATCCGGCAGGTCTTCGAGCAGCCGACCGTGGCCGGGCTGGTCCGATCCCTCGACGGCGCTGGTGTGGCACGCGCGCCCGTCACCAGAGCCACCCCCCGGCCGCGGCGGGTTCCGCTGTCGATGGTGCAGCGCCGGCTCTGGCTGCTGGACCGGATGGAAGGACCCAACCCGACCTACCACCTGCCGCTCGCGCTGGAGCTGTCGGGAAGCCTGGACGAGTCCGCCCTGCGTGCGGCGCTGGCCGACGTCGTGCGTCGCCACGAGTCGCTGCGGACGGTGATCGCCGAGGATTCCCAGGGACCGCACCAGGTCCTGCTCGAAGCCGATGAGGTCCACATCGGGCCTGCGCTGATCGCGATCGACGAGGACGAGCTGGACGCGACGCTGACCGACCTCGCGGGCCACCCGTTCGACCTCGCCGCCGAGCCGCCGATCAGGGCGTGGCTCGTCCGGGTGGGCGTCGAACGGCACGTGCTCCTCGTCCTCCTGCACCACATCGCCGCCGACGGCTGGTCGTTGCCAGTCCTCGCCGAGGATCTCCGCTCGGCCTACGAAGCACGCTGTTCGGGCACGGAGCCAGCGTGGCCGTCGTTGCCGGTGCAGTACGCCGACGTGGCTCTGTGGGAGGAGCGGACGTTCGGCACCACCGACCAGGACGGTCCGCTCGCCGACCAGATCGACTACTGGACCACAGCGCTCGCCGGTCTGCCGGAGGAGTGCACCGTCACGCCCGACCGCTCCCGCCCGGCGAGCCCCGCCCACCGGGGCGACGTCGTCGCATTCGACGTCCCGGCCGACCTGCACGCGCGCATGGACGCCTTCGCACGGCAGGTCGGGGCGAGCGTGTTCATGGTGATCCAGGCAGGGTTGTCGGCGCTGCTGTCGCGGTGGGGCGCGGGGGAGGACGTCGCGCTCGGAGTGCCGATCGAAGGCCGCCGGGATGAGGCTGTGGACCGGCTCGTCGGGTTCTTCGTCAACACGCTCGTCCTCCGCGCCGACCTGAGCCGGGACCCGACGTTCACCGAACTCGTCCGCCAGGTCCGGGACACCGACCTCGCCGCCTACGCTCATCAGGCCGTCCCGTTCGACCGGTTGGTGGAGGTGCTGCGCCCACAGCGTTCCCGGTCGAGGAACCCGCTGTTCCAGGTCTCGCTGACCTTCGACAGCGATCGCGCGGCCGTGGACGGGGACGTGCACGAGTGGGGCGGCGTGCGGGTCAGCGCCCGTCCGGTCGGCACGGCCACGGCGAAGGTGGACCTGGCGTTCTCGTTGCGGGAACGCCGTGCCGCCAGCGGTGTGGTGGAGCGCCTGCGCGGCTCGCTGGAGTACGACGTCGAGCTGTTCGATCGCCGGACGGCCGAGGACGTCGTCGACCGGCTCGTGCGGCTGCTCGACGCGGCGACGCGGCGCCCGGACAGTCCGCTTTCCGGCACCGAATTCGTCGCCCCAGCGGAACTGGCGCGGCTCGTGCGCGGCGACAACCGCGGCGGCCCGCACCCGGAGACCCGCTGGACGGACGGCTTCCACGAGGTCGTCCGGACCACACCGGACGCTATCGCGGTGGAGTGCGCGCAGAGCGGGATCAGCCTGTCGTACGCGGAACTCGACCGGCGGGCCAACGCCCTCGCACACCGGCTGGCGGCATACGGCGCTGGGCCGGAGCAGGTGGTCGCGGTCGTGCTGCCCCGCTCGCACGAGTGGATCGAGGCGGTCCTGGCCGTGTTCAAGCTCGGTGCGGTGTACCTCCCGCTGGCAGCCGACGCGCCAGCCGAGCGCACCCGGGCGATCGTCGCCGAGGCGCGGCCCCGCGTGTTCGTGACGGACGCGGCGACGCGGGCCGACCTGGAATCCGGCGTCGACGCTGCGGTCCTGGTGCCCGGCACCGGCGAGGAGGCGGCGGCCCCGCCGGTCGAGTTCGAGGTGGTGCCGGCGAACCTCGCTTACATCATCTACACCTCCGGCTCCACGGGGCAGCCGAAGGGTGTGGCCGTCAGCCATGCTGGTCTGGCCGCACTCGCGACGACCCACCGGGACGGGCTCGACCTGGAGCCGCGGAGCCGTGTGCTCCAAGTCGTGTCGCCGCAGTTCGACGTGTCGGTGGCCGATATCGTGATGACCCTGTCGGTGGGTGCCGCGCTGGTGCTGGCTCCACCGCCCGGTCGGCTCGTCGGATCGGAGCTGGCCGCCGAACTCGCGAACCGGCGCGCCTCGCACGTGATGCTGTCCGCCTCGCTCCTCGACACGGTCGCGGAGCAGGAGGTTCCGGCCGTGCGGTGCGTGGTGATCGGAGGCGAGGCCGTCCCGGCGGAACTCGCGTCCGGGTGGGCGATCGGTGGCCGCCGCGTGATCGATGCCTACGGGCCGACCGAGGTCACCGTCGCCGCGACGATGAGCGCACCGCTCGCGGTGGGCGAGCATCCGACGATCGGGCGGCCGGTGCTCGGCACCAGCGTTTTCGTCCTGGATCGCCGGCTTCGACCCGTTCCGGCCGGAATGCCGGGGGAGCTGTACGTCGCCGGTTCCGGGTTGGCCCGGGGCTATCTGGCCCGTGCGGCGGGCACCGCCGAGCGCTTCATCGCCTGCCCGTTCGGCGCCCCCGGCGCGCGGATGTACCGAACCGGGGATCTGGTCCGGTGGAACCGCGACGGAGCGCTGGACTTCCTGGGGCGTGCCGACGACCAGGTCAAACTGCGCGGGTTCCGCGTCGAGCCGGGAGAGGTCGAGGCGGCGCTCACCGCGCACCCCGCCGTGGAGCGCGGTGCCGTCGTCGTGCGGGAGGACCAGCCCGGAAGCGCCCGGCTCGTGGCGTACCTCGTGCCTGCCGACGGGGCGCTGGGGGTGGACTCGGTCCGCGAACACCTCGCGGCGCTCCTCCCGGAGTACCAAGTGCCGTCGGCGTTCGTACTGATGGACGAGCTTCCCCTGACGTCCAACGGGAAGCTCGACCGCCGCGCACTGCCGACACCGGCGGACGGCGGTACCGGCGGCGGGTCTCCGCGCGGACCGCAGGAGGAGATCCTCTGCGAGTTGTTCGCCGACGTGCTCGGCGTCGGTGCGGTCGGCATCGACGACGACTTCTTCGCGCGCGGCGGCCATTCGCTGCTCGCCACCACCCTGGCGGGCCGGATTCGTGCCGCGTTCGGTGCGGAGATCGCGGTCCGGCAGGTGTTCGACACGCCGACGGTCGCGGGGCTCGCTCTGGCGCTGCGCGACGCCGGCCGGGCGCGCACCCCGCTGCGCAGGGCTTCCCGATCCGGCCTGCTGCCGCTGTCGTTCGGGCAGCGCAGGCTGTGGTTCGTCAACCGGTTCCAGGGCAGCAACGCGGCGTACAACATGCCGCTGGCGCTCCGGCTGACCGGCAGGCTCGATCGCGACGCGCTCGCGGCGGCGTTCGCGGACGTGCTGGCCCGGCACGAGGTCCTGCGGACGGTGTTCGTGGAGGACGCAGAGGGGCCCCACCAGGTGGTCGTCGACACCGTTCGTCCACCCTGGAAGGTCGTGGCGACGAGCGAGGCCGGACTCGCCGGAGACGTCACGGAGGCGGCGCGTCAGGGCTTCGACCTCGCCGGCGAGCTACCGGTGCGCGGCGTGCTGTTCGAGATCGATGGCCGGGGCGACGAGCACGTGCTTCTCTTGTCCCTGCACCACATCGCCGCCGACGGCTGGTCGGTTCCGGTCCTGGTTCGCGATCTCACCACCGCGTACCGCGCCCGGCGGGCGGCCGAGAGTCCACAGTGGCCTGAACTGGCCGTGCAGTACGCGGATTACGCGCTGTGGCAGCGCGAGGTGCTCGGTGCCGAGGACGACCCGCAGAGTCCACTGGCCGTTCAACTGGATCACTGGGCGTCCTCGTTGGCCGACCTGCCCACCGAGATCAGCCTGCCGGTGGACCGCCCCCGCCCCTCCTCGTCGTCCTACCAGGGTGGCCGGATCACCTTCGAGGTCCCACCGGACCTGCACGCCCGGATCGTGCAGGTCGCCAGGGAGCACGCGGTGAGCGTGTTCATGGTGTTGCAGGCGACGTTGGCCGCGCTGCTGCACCGGCTGGGCGCGGGCGACGACATCCCGCTGGGCACGACGGTCGCGGGCCGGACCGACGCGGCGACCGAGAACCTGGTCGGCTTCTTCGTCAACACGCTGGTGCTGCGGACCGACGTGTCCGGAGCGCCCACCTTCGCGGAACTGCTGGCGCGGGTCCGCCGCACCGACCTGGACGCCTACGCCCACCAGGACGTGCCGTTCGAGCGACTGGTGGACCTGCTGGCACCGGATCGGTCACTGGCCAAGCATCCGCTGTTCCAGGTGATGCTCTCGCTCAACGACGCCGCTGCCGTTCCCGGCGGAGGCACCAGTGGAGTCGGAGGCGTCGCGGAGCTGGACGTCACCTCGTACCCGCTGGACACCGGAGTCGCGAACTTCGACCTGCTGTTCGGTTTCGGCGAGCGGCCCCGTGACCGAGACGGACGCGCGGGTGGGCTCGACTGCACGGTGCAGTTCAGCGCCGACCTGTTCGACACCGCCACGGCGCGACGACTCGGCGAGTGGTTCCGCCGGTTGCTGGCCTCGCTGGTCGAGGATCCGTCCCGCCGGGTCCGGCAGGCCGAGCTGCTCGCGGTTTCCGAGCGCGCGGCACTGGTGGCGACGGGCAGCGGCGGCGCCGACGCCGAACCGGGAACGTGGGCCGCGCTGTTCGAGCGCCAGTGCGACCGGACGCCGCACCACCCCGCCGTGGTGGCCGAGGGCCGGGAGATCCACTACGCGGAGCTCAACGCCCGCGCCAACCAGTGGGCTCGGTACCTGATCTCGCTCGGCGTCGGTCCTGAGCGGGTGGTGGCGGTCGCCTTGCCACGTGGCGCGGAACTCGTCGTCGCCCTGCTCGCAGTGCAGAAGGCGGGAGCGGCCTACCTGCCGGTCGATCCGAACTACCCGGCGGACCGCATCGAGTTCATGCTCGGTGACGCGCGCCCGTCGCTGGTGATCACCGCGCGGCACCTGGAGGAATCGCTCCCTCACCAGGGCGTCGCTCGGTTGCTGGTCGACGACGAGACGGTTCGTGCTGCGATTCGTGCGTGTCCTGACCACGACCTGGACGACGGCGACAGGATCTCGCCGCTTCAGCTGTCCGCAGTGGCCTACGTCGTGTACACGTCCGGTTCGACTGGTCGGCCCAAAGGCGTCCAGGTGGATCACCACGGCCTCGCGGGTCTGGCGGCCGGACACGTCGACAAACTCGGGCTCGACAGCACGAGCCGCGTGCTCCAGTTGGTGTCGCCGAACTTCGACGCGGCGCTCGGCGACTTCGTCATGACCCTCCTGAGCGGGACGACGATGGTGCTCGGACCGCAGGACAGCGTCGTCGGAGGTGACGAACTGGCCGAGTTCGTACGAGCGCACGGTGTCACGCACCTGGCGGCACCACCGGCGCTGCTCGCCACCCTCGACCCCGAGGACGTGCCGAGCCTGCGCGGAGTGCTGGTCGGCGGTGAGGCGTTCTCGGCCGAACTCGCGGCGCGCTGGCATCGTGCGGGACGTCGGCTGGTCAACGTCTACGGTGCCACCGAGTCGACCGTGCTCACCACGATGAGCGAACCGCTCACCGGTGCCGAGCAGCCCGACGCCGGCCGGGCCATCCCGGACGACCGGCTGTACGTGCTGGACGCGGCGCTCAACCCGGTGCCGCGCGGTGTCCTCGGCGAGGCGTACCTCGCTGGCAGCGGTGTCGGCCGGGGGTACCTGGGCCGCCGCGTTCTCACGGCCGAGCGGTTCGTGGCCGACCCCTTCGGAGCCCCGGGCGAGCGGATGTACCGCACCGGTGACCTGGTGCGCTGGAACGCACGTGGTGACGTGGAGTTCGTCGGCCGGGTCGACCACCAGGTGAAGATCCGCGGCTTCCGCGTCGAACTCGGCGAGATCGACGCGGTACTGCAACGACATCCCGCCGTCGCGCAGGGCGTGACGCTGCTGAGGCAGGACCGTCCGGGGGACAACCGCCTCGTGAGCTACGTGGTGCCGACGGCCGCCGGGACCGGCGTGGACGAGGAAGCGCTGCGTGCGCACGCGGCCGCCACACTGCCGGAGTACATGGTCCCTGCCGCGATCGTCCGCCTCGACGCACTGCCGTTCACCCCCAACGGCAAGATCGACCACCGCGCGCTGCCGGAGCCGGCCGTCGAGGCCGTGGTGACCGGCCGCGGGCCGAGGGACGACCGCGAAAAGGTGCTGTGCGAGCTGTACGCGGATGTTCTCGGGCTGGAGTCCGTGGGCATCGACGATGGCTTCTTCGCGTTGGGCGGGGACAGCATCATGTCCATCCAACTCGCCGGCCGTGCGCGCCGCGTCGGACTGGTGTTCACCGCCAAGGACGTCTTCGAGCACAAGTCGGTCGCGGGACTGGCGCGGGTGGCGCGGTTCGAGGAGAGCACTCCCGATCTCGCCGACACCAACGGGGTGGGCGAGGTCCCGCTGACCCCGGTGCTGCACTGGTTCGCCGAGATGGGCGGGCCGGTCGACCGGCTCAACCAGTGGAAGGTGCTGCGGGCTCCCGAGAACACCGAGCACGACACGCTCGTCTCGGCGGTGCAGGCGGTGCTCGACCACCACGAGTCGATCGCGTCCCGGCCGGACGTGCCGGACCAGACGTGCTCGGGCGGTTGATGGACGGCCTGG